>PMBQ01000067.1 GCA_003152955.1 Candidatus Bathyarchaeota archaeon | reverse complement strand
GTGTTCTAGCACATGAGATGCGATAACGACGTCAAAAACGCCATCTGGAAACGGCAGCGAGTCGCCGAGAGCAACACGAAAATCGGCGTTGACGAATCCGAGGCGCCTTGCTCGTGCAACGGCTTCGGTTACAGCGGATTCTGATAGCTCTATTCCTGCGATCTTGCTGCTCCGATCAAACGAGAACAGCACAACGCCACTCCCGAAGCCAATCTCAAGAACCTTTTTGTTTCGCCTCGGAACCCCTACAACGCGAAGAAGCCAAAGAACCGTCTTCCTTTTTACCTGAGTGTCATAACGAAAACGAAACCACCAGGCGGGTTTGCAGTAGTAGTCCGCAAAGAATTCGGCATTAGCATTGCGCTTGGGGCCTTCACTGTTCATTATGTCTCCTGAACTTCGAGCAAGCCGGAAAATAGCTGCCAGAATAAGCCTTACGCACAACACGGACGGAGGACCACCAGTATCTCAAGAGTGACCTTTTTGTCGGGCCTATCGAACCTGAGATATAGCGTGGGGCTATGTTTTCGACATCTTGCCGTTGAAGGGCAGAAGATCGTAAAGACTTGCTCATCTCGTGAAGCCGATATGCCCCCAAGAGGCCCTTTGTGCCCGATCATGCAACCGGATGTAGCAGCACGCAAGTAAACATCATAGTCCATACCCTAGTGGAGAGATTCATCGAGCCCTCAGATTCTGTCAAAGACTCTGCGTCGGAAGAAACCGGCGCAGTTTGCATGGTAGCAGTCCCTGGTCAACAGATATACTGCGAGAGAGAACGGGATTTCTTTTCTGCGTTTGATGAATCGCGAATCCTTGTCGATGAAAATGTAATCAGAAAACACTATGTCCATCTCAGGTTGCTTCTCAAATGTTGGCGTGAAAGGCCTGCAGCGCGTAGGAGCCAGAGAATAGTCTTCCTCTTAACCTGAGTGTCGTAGCGAAGACGGAACCACCACCAAGGTTTGGTATAGTATGATTCGTAAAGTAGCTGGTTCTGCTTCACCACATCCATGGGAAGCGCATTTGCCCCCCGTTGGTGACTATCTGCTGATTTGATCGTGTCAACGGGTCTAGAGGCAATAGGAGCATTCATTTCGACAACCGCCTCTCATCAAAATAGCGCAGGTACGCACCGGCCATCCTTGATTCGGTAAAACACGTTGCGGTTTGCCTGGCATTGCCACCAAGTCTTTTGCAGAGCGCTTTGTCATCCAATAACAGTTCAATGGCTTCCGAAAGAGCCTTCGCATCACCCGCACTTACCTTCAGGCAATCATGGTTGTGAGTGAGAACTTCGCTCACACCAGCCATATCCGATACGATCACTGGGAGTCCCTGCGACATTGCTTCCAAAACTGGGATACTAAAGGACTCGAACAAGCTAGCTTGCACGTACATTCGGGTTCGCATAAGAAATCCGAGGATATCCTCCCTTGACAAGTTGCCCAGGAATCGAATCTTCGAGGCGACGCGTGCGTCGAGATTTGGAACCCCGTAGTCTTCTAGAAAATTGCCCGCAACTACCGCAGTGTATTCTGCTTCGAGATTGGATAGGGCGTGAATCAACACTCCTACACCTTTGTTCGGCCCGTACCCACACAGGGAGAACAGATCGATCGTTTTTCCCATTGTAGAATCCGAAATCTCTGGTACATGCTCTGTCATTTTGAACCCGTTGTGGATGACAAACCCACCGCCGATATTCTCCTTTCGCTCAATCAATTGCTTCATGAGTTGAGAAGGATAGATACGATGACGGAAGAGTACTTTGATCTGCAGCCATTGAACAAAGTTGAGGTAGTGGCTGAATGGAGACTCAAGCTTGCTATATCCGTGAACTGTCAGGTATGCTATCTTCGAACGGAAACGCAGTAGTCCAACAACCAGACCATAGTTGGCATCGAGGTGGACGTTTATTGCGTCCCAGCGGCGGAACAAGACACCGATGACCTGGGCATAGGAGGCGATTTTCCCGTTCTGAGGATCGGGGACTACCTCGCATTCCCAACCCCTTTCAAGTGCTGCAGAACGCACTGCCTCAAGGACACGAATTGTCCCGGTCATTCGGTGCCTGGAACTCGAGCTCTTGCCAACTAGGAGCAAACGCACACTCAATCCCTCCTCGATGTCCTCTGGACTACGTGCATCCTTCGCCCTACGGCTCGGATACATTCCTGAAGAAATTTCTCATGCAATTTGGAAAACAATGGGCCACCATAGGCATGATCGACCGCTAAGATCTCGCGCCACAGCTTGCGTGCATTTGCACTTTTTGCTTGCTCGTGAAGTCGAAACCCACCGAGCCAAGCATTGACAAAGTGGATAGTACCGAGTCGTCCTAATCTCAACCAGTATTCATAGTCCATGGCGAAGTGCAACTTTGGGTCCAGATAGCCTGCTCTTTCCATGAGGGATCGTCGCCAGAAAACAGACTGCTGAGGCATCCAACCCGAGTTCTCTTTTAAAAGCTTGAGATAATGCCCTGAAGCAATCAAATTCGCCGCGAGATTCTCATCAATTGTACCACCCTCTTGGTACTCCCCTCTCACCATCCCATCTGAGTCCAACATCTGGACTCTTCCAAAGACCACTCCCACTTCAGGATGGTCAACAAAGAAATGTGCCACGGTGTCGAAGGAACCTGGCAAGTAGATGTCGTTTGAGTTGATCCATGAGACTATCTCCCCTGAAGCCCCTCTCAATCCTTTGTTTATGGCATCCGACTGTCCCTCGTCCGGTTCCATTTTCCATTTGATATGCTCGGATTGGCGCCTCAGAATGTCAACAGTACCATCAGTGGAGCCTCCATCGTAAACCAGATACTCGAGATCCGGATATCGCTGTCCTATCACGCTCTCAATAGTTGCTTCGATGAAGTTGACTGAGTTGAAACTCGGGGTCACGATGGTCAGCTTAGGCAGGGTCATTGGGAACAGTACCTTCCAAAGGAGTAACTTCTCGTGCGACCTCAGACAAACCCACCACAAGAGCCAAACAACTCACTCCATAGGCAAATTGAAACAAAGGTGCCGAAAACGAACCTATGAGCAAACAGACCCACGCGACGAGAGCCCCTTTTGTCG
>PMBQ01000176.1 GCA_003152955.1 Candidatus Bathyarchaeota archaeon | reverse complement strand
CTAAGAACCATTTCCACCGCTTCATTGGCGCGTTTGATCTCGCCGTTGAACAGTGCCTTGATGCTTTGCTTGGAGATTTGGTTGACCTGGCATGCAAATTTGGAGATGTCCTTCAGAATGTTCTCACTAGCTATCTCCATATCTTCCAATGCCAAGATTTCGTTTGCTATGTTCGCCGCGCAGTCCGCCATCTCTTCCAGCGTCTTGGCGACCACCCTGTTGCCGAGGATGTGGAGCGGGGATTCTATGCAGATTTTGGAGGCCGTGCTTCGATCGCGTATTGCAAGTAGTAGTTGTCTCACTATGAGCAAGTAGATTCTGTCTGACTCTTCCTCCATATGAGAAACTTCCGCTGCGCGTTCAGGTCTCCTTTCAGACAGGGCCTTGATCGAGGCGTCCAACATTGATGAGATTATGGCGTGCAGTCTGCGCATCAAGTCATTGAGGGGGAATCTTGTCGAGTCAATGAAGCTCTGCAGGGTTATCTGCTTAAGAGTCTGTTCAACAATGCTGAGACCCGTCACCTTCTGTGTCGCCGCCCGGATCTCTTCGAGGTGAGACTTCCGCAGCTCATCCTTGGCGACGACTTGGATCGTGTCGTGTCCGAGGATGTAGTTCGCCATTATTACTCGAGTAAGAAGTTTGGGTGAATTACACAGATCGGCATTGACTGTAACGCTCTTGATCTCCTCGCGCTCGTGCTCCGTTCCGGGGATAAGCTTCAGTGAACCGTCATCTTCGCGCTTGATTGAGATAATGTCACCGGCCTCAAGCTTTACCTCCTGAACCCATTCTTTCGGCAGGGAGACTGTTAGGGTGGAGTATCCGACCTTCTGGACCTTCCTTGCTTCCACTCGCTCCGAATCCTCCGTTACAAACCTGTTCGCTCTGCGGCCGGAGTGCGCGAGCGCCAGGGAAAACGGGTGAATCTGCGTCCGTGCAATAGAAGACTCCTAAAGAAACTGTCACCGGTGCCGAGCGCGGCGGCTGGATTGTGGTGGAGTACTCTATCTTTCACTACCAGCGGCGTGACGCCCGCCTTCGAATGTTTGATGAAAAGAACATCGTGGCCCACACACAAGCCTGCCATGATGTTAAGCTCCGTTCCATTCTCGTTCAACACCTCTGCTTGCATCAGGGGGTTGCATACTGTTTTCCCAAGCCCACTAAACCAATCAAATCCCACCTCATTCCTGCTTGGAGATCCAGCCATACACGAAATTGAGATAACCTCAAAACCACTTGCTTCCAGCATCTTCTGCAGCGCTTTAGCTTCGTTACGAAGCGCCACACAGAAGGCCACGCCAAGCTTACGATATCTCATTCTCTTGGAATACTCGATAACTTCCTTCACTCGACACCATTTCCCATAACCCTCGGCAAGCACCTCGTCGCTCGCCTCAAATACCGCTCTGCTCTCCGGCCGACCCCAGCCCTCCTTCACGGTTATCTCCCGTTTCTCGGTGTACCTCTCATGAGGACAGGAGCTGGGAAACTTTGATGCGGAATCGGGTGACCGGCACTTGTACAAGGCGCATTTGGCGCATGCAGGTGCCTGACGTGATATTGGAAGCCGACTATTTGACATGATCTCATTCCTCACGCCTGTAGCTGCAGGTGTTCTCGTCGTTGATTAGATGAGGTCTGTATCCCCGCGACATCCGAACTTTCTCGACCATGATCATACTTCAATTCATCCTAGAGATGTCGAACGAGTCGACCTTATTCGATGGCTTACGTTGTCTGAGTGTCAAGAACCTGACACTAATGCTCCGCCGCATGACGATCCATACCCTGCCGTGCAACCGTAGCAATGTTCTCCAGTGATGATCCTTCTACCCACGTATCTGCCGGGGTCGAAGTCTCTGACTAGTGCGGGTTTCCCGTCACCTATGGGTAGCCCGAGTGCGAGGTTGAAGTCGCAGTCATACATCCTTCCATCCCAAGCAGCTTCGATTTGATGACGGCACATTAGCCCGCCCAAAGTCTGAGGGTTAAAGGAGTCTTTGAGAAGCTGTTTGTATTCTTCATATTGGTTCTCTTGGCGGAGCCAGTTCCCAAAACGGCCGATGGGTATGTTTGTGATTGTAAGCAGGTTGTCGAACACGATACCATGTTCTTTACCCAAGTTCTTACGGTAATCCGATTCCAATTGTGATTGTTCGGGAGGTAGGAATGCTCCGCCTGGGTTGTAGACTAGGTTCAGCTTCAGGTTCGGATCTGAACCGTAGCCCGAAGCGTTCAGTCGCTTCAGGACTTTGATGCTCTTTTCGTATACGCCCTTTCCCCTTTGCAAATCCACATTGGCCTCAGTGTAGCATGGTAATGAGGCGACGAGGCTGACGCCTTGGTCTTTGTAGAACTCTATCATTTCCTGCATTCCGGACTCCAGTAGAGTGGTGAGGTTTGTCCTCACTTGGACGTTCTGGCCCTCTTTGCGGAGCGCACCTACGAATTTGGAAAGGAGCGGATTCATTTCTGGGGCGCCGCCGGTTATGTCCACCAACTCGGGTTGCATGTGGCGTACGATGGCCATTACCTGCTTCATGGTTTCCCAATTCATCATCTCGTTTCTGGTTGGACCGGCTTCAATGTGGCAGTGCATGCAGGAGTTTACGCAGCGAAGCCCAACGTTCACCTGGACTATGGTGATATCATGTGCATTCAGCGTGGATCCAGTTGATTCCTTCACCTTTCGGTCAAAATCATTCATTCGGAATCAGGGGTCTGCGAAAGAGTATTGAATATATATTCATTATTCCTTTTCCTCAACTCTGAGATTCGTCCGATCGCTTACTAACCCCAGAGGGTGCATGCTTTGCTATGTCGAGGCCAAGGAAATGCAGATGGATCAACTGCGAACCTACTGTCACAATGTTCAAGCCCAGAGGCATTCCCGCAACATCGTTGGACATAGTCACCCTAGCAGTGGACGAGTTCGAAGCGTTGCGACTGAAAGACTTGGAGGGATTGGAGCAGGAGAAGGCTGCTATGAGAATGAAGGTGTCACAGCCGACCCTTCATCGAATCTTGGAATCGGCACACAGGAAGGTCGCGGATTCATTGGTTCACGGTAAAGCTTTGGTTATCGAAGGAGGAGATTATGTAGTGAGACAAGGAGAACGCCTGTTCAAATGTTACGAGTGCCAAAACGAATGGCAGGAACCATACGGCACAGGGAGACCAGACGGATGCCCGAAATGCCAAAGCACAGACTTCCGCAGAGCGCCACAAGACAGAGGACACAGCGGACATGGAACGGCTGGGGGATGCTGTAGACATGGGCAGAATTAAAATCGCCATCCCCTGCTTGGGTGAAGCAACTCCCAGTTCGCAGGTCTCACCCCACTTCGGACGCTGCGACTCGTACGCAATCATCACCATCCAAGACGGCAAGGTCGAATCCGTTGAATCCCTCTCAAACTCAACCCACACGGACTGCTCAAGCCCAGTGCGAAGGCTCGCGGAACAAGGCGTTGAATTAATGCTAGTTGCAGGGATGGGCATGCGTCCGTACATGAGTTTTCGGCAACAAGGAATTGACGTCAGATACGGAATATCAGGGACAGTGGCGGAAGCGTTACAATCCTACATCAACAATGAAACCACACCAATGACGGAAGAAACTCTCTGCGGATGCCATGGAGAAAGTACCCCCGACCATCCTCACTAGGATAACCAGTCAAAATGTGACGTAAGAGAACTTAATCCGGAGGGGGGAGCTGATGAAACTTAACAGAAGATCGTTCTTAATGCTGATTCCCGTGACTGCAATAGCGGCTTGGTCATGGTGGTTTTTCAGACCAACTGCGCCGTCGACTTCGGGAGGTTTCCCATTTCCAGTAACGTGGAATGGAGAGCAGGCGACCACGATAAACCCGAGCGAGTACCGGTTGAAGATAGATGGAGATGTGCCGAATCCACTGGACCTCAAACTGGTGGAACTGTATGCTATGCCCAGCGTTCAGAAAACTCTGAAGATCCATTGCGAGGAGGGGTGGTCAGCTGATGTTCCTTGGGAGGGCATACCCATATCCAACCTTTTGGAACAAGCCGGATTGTCACTCAAGGACATAGCTCACGTCACAATCAAGGCCGTTACAGGTTACAGTAGAACCCTGAGTTCAGATGAGGTTGCAAACTTGGACTACATGATCGCCTTGAAGGTGGGCGGTGCCCCGTTGACCGTTGATCATGGATATCCCGCAAGACTCGTCGCGCCCACGAGGTCAGGCCTAGACTGGGTAAAGTATGTCGACAGAATAACGGCCACAAGCAAATGAAAGCCGTGAAACCCGCAAGCCAAGGGGAGGTTTGGTGGTGCACGAACATACACAAAATTGCCGGTTCAAGTTACTATGCTCGTACGAGTACCACACGTGACTCGCTTCCGCAAGATACTTGAATTGGTTTCTGACTTTTTGTGATTACGTTTAGGGATGGGTTTCTTGTTGAGTGTTGGTCGTGCGAGATTGAAGCGCGTTATGCGCTTTGAGCAGCTCACAGTCCTGATGTCTCTTGTTGGCATTGCTTTGTCGTTGGTGCATGGGGACTTGTACGACTATTTTTTTAACGTGTTTTCTCTGGAGCAGATTGGCTTCAACTTCAGGCTCCTGTACCTTAGCTTGTTGCTGTATAGTGCGCTGGCTTTCGTGATTTTCATTGCGCTTCATCTTCACAATGAGCAGAATCGGGATGTGAGATGGTACAACTACGTGCAGGGTTGGGTGTTCATTGTGATTGCTGCTTCCAGCTACGAATGGCTGTCTAGTACCGTAGTGCAGATCACAGTAGCCATCGCCGAGAGGGTGGTCGTTGAAGATCCCTACACTTGGCTGACGAAAAGGTATTCAGTGATCTTTTTCGGAGCATTATTCGTCTTCTGGTTGCTGGAAACGAGAAAAAAGCGATTCGTGAAACAGACGGGAGAATTGCTGAGCGAAGGCGCTTAGCTTTCGTCAACCCTAGCGGTTAAGAATCTGAAAAACAGACCTAATGGTGCGCACAAGCAAATCGGACGAACGCCAAGGTAGGAGACGTTCCGCAACGACTGCTCTTCTCACAAATGAAACCTACTGTGAGAACGATTAGAGTTCGTAGTCACACGCTCAAGAGCCCAAGAGAAACAACTCAATGGACGTTCTATCGCCCTGATTGCGTGTAGATCACGTGTCTTCTTGCAGTGACTGGCACCCACTCCCAGCCACTCTGTTCCACGGTCACGATTATCGGGCCTCTTATCTCGTTGACGTCGAACTTGTACTCGTAGATCTTTCGAGGTTCGGATGGCGCAAGCTGTCTCAGTCCATAGCCTCTTGCATACTGCTTGCTGTAGAGGATTCTTCCGCGGAAGAAGCTCCGCGCGTAGCTCACGGCAGGGATTGGGCCCTTGGAGCCAACCGTCCAGGAAACAGTACCAAGCTCCTCGCAGCATCTCACCGAGTGCCTAGACTCGTCGACGAGAAGCCAAGCCTTGTACGCCTGTTTCAGTCCGTTCTTGTTCATGACTCCAAACCAGTCGGCGTCAACAATCTTCCAATCTGCAACAAGATCAGTATCTACGCCTTTCACAATTTGATAGGGCTTCGAAGTATCATTCAGAGCCAGAAGTCTATCGATCAGGACAGATCTACTTACAGGTGGAGCATCTGACCATTTCTTTCCGCCGAGATACTGGAAGAATCCA
>PMBQ01000012.1 GCA_003152955.1 Candidatus Bathyarchaeota archaeon | reverse complement strand
GGCTGATCTTCAGGGCAAGGTGGTGCACCGCGACATAAAACCCGAGAACCTGCTCCTCCTCAATGGACAATGGTGTCTCTCAGATTTCGGGATAGCCCGCTATGCGGAAGCATCCACCGCGGCCGACACTCGGAAGTGGGCGTGGACTCCTGCGTACAATGCGCCTGAACGGTGGCGCGATGAACGTGCCACTTCAAGATCGGATATCTACTCGTTGGGAGTGATGGCTTTTGAGATGCTCTCAGGGCATTTGCCTTTTCCGGGAACGGATTTCCGCAATCAGCACCTAACACAAGATCCACCGTCACTCACTAGTTGCCCACCACCTCTCGTAAGCTTGGTGACAGAGTGTCTTTTCAAGCCTGCGGAAGCACGACCTACTGCAGCAAACCTTTCGGCACGTCTCGGAGTCACTCTGAGCCCTTCGTCTCCGGGGACCGGTCTGCTACAAGTGGCTAACCAGGCTCAAGTCCAGAGGCTCGCTAACGAGGCAGCGATGGAATCAGCGGCTCGTTCCATTGCTGAGCGGCATCATGAAATCTTTGTTTCAGCGACGAAGAGTCTCGGCATGATCGCAGAGCGACTCTGCCAGTCGATTCGAGACAACGCGCACTCAGCAGTCTGGGCACCTGGTTCAAAAGGAGGAGTCGGTTTCTCCGTAAGTTTGGGATCGGCGATACTCAGCCTGAGTCATGTGGAAGAATCGCGGGAGGATGTCTGGGGCCATTACAAGCCTGTGTTTCAGGTGATTGCTCACGCCACGATTAAGGTACGAATCCCACCGGATCGATTTCAGTATGAGGGTAGGAGTCACTCGCTTTGGTTCTGTGATGCCCAGGAATCGGACGTATTTCGTTGGTATGAGACGTCTTTTATGGTTCAGCCTTTGATTCCAAAGCGAGGCCGCCAGAATCCGTTCGCGCTGCCACCCAGTGAGGAAGCCGGAAAAGCCCTGAGCCGTGCAATGACTGAATTCCNNTGTTGACCGCTGGGTGGCTTGGTTCGCGGAAGCGGCTCAGGGCCGGTTGGTTAATCCCTCAACGATGCCTGAACGTAGAGCAGAGGGAACGTGGCGGCAGTGATAAGGTAGGTAGGACGATCTACGGACCAGCACGTTCGGAGAGCATCCGTCATGGAGAGCCTGAAGCATATGCAAACAGCCGCGGCGGCGGCCTGGCTGCTGGCTAAGTGGTTGCTGCCGGGCGGGTGGGTTGGGCGGTGGGCGGGCGCGGGGAGGTGAGGGGCGGATCGGGCAGGCGCACCCTGTCCGCGAAATGGATCACTTGACCGCAACTGATTCCCGGTCGCTCCAACCTTAGAGATGTTGCAGATTTGCAACAGACCGCGCTCTGGGACTTTCAAACGGGAAATAGATATGGACGTTATTGTTGAAGTTGGCACACCCGAATNNAGGTACCAGCTACCTTCAAGGGTATTCGTTCCAGTTGATTTCGATGATAAAGTTAACCAACTTCAGGGCACGGACTCGTATAGGTCTTCGCGAGGACATCATACTGCACTCGCGAAGTCCTTGTTCCTAGGCGATGATTTCGTCATCGTTCTTTCACCGAACCTGTATACCGAATACTATGACCAGTGCATGCGTTGCAATACTTATTTTCACGAAATGTTTCACACGCGCTGTCATAGAAGATTAGATGAGCCCAAGGCAGCCAAAATGAATCCTGACGGATATCGTTTTAGCCTATACAGTCTGTACGATGAGTATCAAGCCGTACGCGCTTCCTACGAATTATCATTCATGATGCCTAAAGGCACTCTCAGGTTTCTGAAAGAAACTTGCCGTCTCTTTAGAGATCATTCCGCTTCCTTGCTTGATCCCACAGTTTTTTACAATAGGATGAATGTTGAAATCATGTCTTGCTTATCTACCAAAGATTACGATCACTTCAATAAGGTCTATCCGACACTATTCGATCAATGTGCCCTCGACTTTGCGTATACCTTTGGCATGCTTGACTCCGTGTCGCACTTCGCCAAATATGAAGAGGCCGTCCGCCGCTCACCCTTTGTCACTTCAAAGGCAATTGCTTTGATCGAGTATTTCCGACAGAAATACTCATCAAGGACATGTGACCTAGAAGATGGCCTTGATTTGGTCATCGAGTTTTACAAATGCTTTGGGCTTTACTATTACTTGGACAATGGAACTGAGCTTCTGTATGTCCACACTTTCTAGGTTTACTTGAGCGACGATCCTGCGCGGGGCGATCTATTTCCCCCGCGAGATCCGAACGCGTGCCCTTGACACGCGCGCCAAGAGTAAGATAATCTCGGCATCGGATGCCTTATGACGGCCGCGCGGTCGAGTTCGCCGCGGCGGCGGGCTGGCTGCCGGCGGAGCGGCTATCCGACGTGCACTCGAATCGCGAAAAGAAGAAAACACTATNNATCGATCATTGCAGAACCAGTTCCAACTGGAATACTCCTAGAAGGAAACGACTACAAACGGTCACCATGTAATTTCCTCCATGTCCTAGTCACAAACAAGAGTCTGGCCAAATCCTCTTCCAAGTGGGATAGAATTTTCGCCTCGTGGTATGGTGATCGAGATATCGCAGCCGAATGTTCCGCTTCCATAACCTTCTACAATGAAGATTTATCCCCAACATTCGAGCACCCAATGCAAGGTCGATGGAGCGATACCATATCCGACAACATAGAGCTATCCAACAAACAATTACCCAAAGATCTGCCGATTAACGTATTAATCCCACCCGGACGACCCACGAGGCTCGACATCGCAGTTCGGAACAAAAACAAGGACGAATGCTATGGATGGAATGACTTCGGCCGTGTTCATCATGATTATGAGT
>PMBQ01000278.1 GCA_003152955.1 Candidatus Bathyarchaeota archaeon | reverse complement strand
AGGGCTTCCGGTAATGGAGGGCAAGGCCTTGCTCTACAAATATCTTGGTGGTGTTGACGCTTTCCCCATCTGCCTTGGAACCAAGAATCCTGAAGAGATTATTCAAGCGGTCAAGTGGATACAACCATCATTTGGCGGCATAAACCTTGAGGACATAGCCCAACCAAAATGTTTCGAGGTGCTAGAAGCGCTTCAAGGCCAGCTAAACATTCCAGTTTGGCACGACGACCAACAAGGCACCGGGACGGTAGTTCTCGCAGGTTTCATCAATGCTCTGAAAGTCGTTGGCAAGAAGATACAAGAAGTGAAGATATCTATGATTGGTGCGGGAGCAGCGAATGTCACATTGGCCCGACTGCTTGTCTTAGCTGGAGCAAAGCCGGGGAATATAATCTTGGTCGACAGCAAGGGCACGCTACACAAGAACAGAACTGATCTTCGACAAGCCTCCCCCAAGAAGTGGCAGCTTTCTCAGATCACAAATTCTGAAGGAAAAGAAGGAGGGATGCAGGTTGCTTTGGATGGAGCAGACGCCTGCATTGCCTTGTCGACGCCAGGCCCCGGAGTTATCCCTAAGACTCTGGTCTCAAAGATGAGCGATCACGCCATAGTCTTCGCTTGCGCAAATCCCATCCCTGAAATTTGGCCATGGGAAGCTGAGGAGGGAGGTGCCACGGTGATTGCAACTGGACGTTCCGATTTCGCGAATCAACTCAACAATTCTCTGGGATTTCCTGGCATCTTCCGTGGGACCATAGACGTTCGAGCGAAGACAATTACAGACGAAATGTGTTTGGCTGCTTCAAACGAGTTAGCGAAAATAGCTGAGGAGAGAGGCCTCTCCGAAAAATACATCATCCCGACCATGGATGATTGGGAGGTTTTTCCGCGCGAAGCGACAGCCGTCGCGGAGAAGGCGATTGAGCAAGGCGTTGCGCGTATAAACCGAACTAGAGACGAATTGTATGCGAATGCGCGATCCATCATTAAGCGTGCACGGGAACAAACAAAACAACTTATGAGAAGCGGGTTCATCCAAGAGTTCCCAACCTAAGCGGGATAACACTTGATTGATCGCACTATCGCGGTGATCGGTGGAACTGGAGATCAGGGCTTCGGATTGGCTCTACGCTTCGCCAAGTCCGGTGAGAACGTCATCATTGGATCAAGGCAACAGCAAAAAGGTGAAGAAGCTGCTAGGAAGGCTCACGAAATTCTCGGATCCAACGTGACAGTCACGGGAATGGAGAATGCGAAAGCGGCCGCAGCCGCCGACATCATAATCATGTCCGTTCCCTTCGCCGCACACATCGACATGATCAAATCCGTTGTTGACAACGTAAAGCCCGACGATGTGTTCGTCGACGTAGTCGTGCCCCTCTCAACCGCAGTCGGAGGTGGCGCGTCGACAACACTTGGCGTTTGGGAAGGCTCCGCCGCTCAGCAAGCAGCTCGACTACTTCCTCCACACACCAAGATAGCGTCAGCGTTCCACAGCGTTGTCGCAGAGTCGCTCCAAGATCTGAACCGGAATATTGATTCGGACGTGATCGTTTGCAGCGATTCCCAAGAAGTGCGAAAAATCGTAATGGGACTAGCGGAGAAGATACCCGGTATAAAAGCGATAGACGGGGGGCGACTGGAGAACTCACGAATCGTCGAGCAAATTACGGCGCTCCTGATAGGCATCAACATACGCTACAAAGTAACCGATGCGGGCATCCGAATCACAGGCCTCCCGACAGCAGCCTAGCAATTCACTATTGGATGCGATAATTTGCCTCGCATTGTGGGCGTCGTCGGCAAGCCAAATGTGGGGAAGAGCACTTTTTTCAGCGCCGCAACTCTCGCGAACGTCGCAATAGCGAACTACCCCTTCACAACCATCAAGCCCAACATCGGCGTTGGATATGTCAGGAGCCCCTGCGTTTGCAGAGAATTCAACGTGACCGACACTCCCGGCAACTCCACATGTGTGAACGGAATCCGACTGATTCCTGTAGAACTTGTGGACTGCGCAGGATTAGTTCCAGGCGCGTGGCAGGGCCGTGGACTTGGAAACCAGTTCCTAGACGAGATACGGCAAGCTGACGCTCTCATTCATATCGTAGATGCCGCGGGGTCCACTGATGCTGAAGGAAAAACATGCGACCCTGGAACGCACAATCCAGTGGAAGATGTGAAGTTCCTTGAGCACGAGCTTGACATGTGGGTCCTTCAAATCTTGAAGAAAGAATGGGATCGGACGACCCGCCTGGTTGAAGGCGCTAAAGAGGACCTATCTCAAATTCTAGAAGAGAAACTGAGCGGCCTTGGAATAAGAAGAGATCACATATCTAGAGCCCGGACAAAGACTGGTTTGAATTTCGAAAAACCGACCTCTTGGTCTGAAGATCAGCTCTTGATGCTTATCTCAGAATTGCGAAGATATTCCAAACCTCTTTTGATCGCAGCCAACAAGATGGACGTCCAACCTGCCGAAAGAAATCTTGAAGCACTCCAGACGTTGGACCACATGGTGGTACCTTGCTGCACCGAAGCAGAGCTGGCCTTGAGAAGAGCTGCCGAAAAGAAGATCATAACCTACCTACCAGGCGATAGCAACTTCAAAATCAATGAAGGACAGCAACTGAGCCCTGAACAAGTAAACGCTCTCACTCGAATAAGAGAAAAAGTCCTGCTGCCGCTCGGGTCGACAGGCGTGCAGGACGCTCTGAACCTAGCCTTCTTCAAGCTACTTCAGATGATTGTCGTGTATCCTGTCGAGGACCCCGAGAAACTAACTGATCATAAAGGAAGAATTCTACCCGATGCCTATCTTGTTCCTTACGGCACGACTGCGAAAGAGTTCGCGGGCATTATCCATTCCGACCTTGCCGCGGGGTTCCTGTACGCCACTGAAGTCAGGTCAAGAATGCGCATTGCAGACGATTACGTTCTCAAGAACGACGA
>PMBQ01000304.1 GCA_003152955.1 Candidatus Bathyarchaeota archaeon | reverse complement strand
GATCGTTCGAGAACTCAAGACCTAGCCGAGAATAGAATCTTTTTGCAATTGCTTTTCCCAGAACCTTGGTACTCTCGCCGAATGTGTCCTCCAATATTGAAACGAGCGCATCCAATCGGTTAGGTATCTCATCCTTCTTAATCGAGTACGTTCTCTCCAAGTTCTTGAACAGCGCCTCGGCAACCTGAGAGCTTAGAAGTTGAGCTACAGTCTTCTCGATTGATTCAACCAAAAGGATATTGAAATCTTGATCTTGTCGATCATTCAAGGTGGCCAATCAACCAACTCCATGATGTCGGCATCGATTTCTTGGAAATTCACATTAGGTCTGCTGTTCTTTGCTCATCTAGACCCAACGCCAAGCANNAATACCAGCCTTGTAAAACTCCCAGGCTGAAGGATATGTCGGCCAAAGCGGTCAGAAGCAGCCCGAGAGAAATCCAGACCCATGCACCAGCCATCCTCCCTCCTCTAAAGGCGAAGAACATGAAAATAGCAAGCACGACAAGCATCGAATCAAGAACCGGATACGCCACATCATAACTCTTCGTCAGGAAATCCTCACTCGACACAACTAACGGACCTATGAGAAAGACATACGTCAAGCCAAGAAAGAGCAGCCCTACACCCAAGACAACTAAACCTCTCTGTCTTGTGAGGCTCGTACGGAAAGTCCACAGAAATTGAACGATACCTGCTGCAATGGGGATGAAACCCCCTAGGTAGAATACATCGGCAAACGACGGATATGGAATCTCAATTTGAAGGACAGTCTCATAGATCGCCCAAGCCGAGTCTCCCAAGAACCACAGGAGAAGACCGAGAAAAAGCCCCAGATAGACGATCCCAAACTTACCCTTGAAACCCCACTTGCGTATGACGAGTAACGCAAGAATCGAGCAGATTCCAGAAGATAACACAAATACATAATCTGTCACAGGAACTAGACGATCAGACGATTGCAACCAGAAGTAAGCCACAGTGACTAAAGCCCCAACAACTAAGCCAACCAAATACCTAGCTCGCATCGTCACACCTGACTTCTGAAACCCTGTAGCACTTGCACTGCTATTTCGGGTCTAGGACCATTCTTGGCAATTGACAGTGACGGGATTGGTGTGGGTATGGTCGTGCCAGTATCGAATTTACTCCGCAAACATCAGTTAGCGGGCCCATGGCAAAAGTTTCAAAATGAGACATTTCCCAAATTAGTGCGACAGAAGTGTCATCTCAAAATACTATGGGTCTAATTGTGCGCACACACTGGTACTATTCTAATGACTTGGTGGACGGTTCTTGGCTTGCTCTTCGATTGAGCGGGAGGCTTTCGCTTTGCTAGGTTCAGTAATAGTATCGTTGCGCCGAAAGCTGTTAGGATAGCTGCGTTCAGCCGGAATTCTGGGACCATGGTTATGCTGGAGGGTAACAGCACTCGGCTCGGATGTTGTGAATCGTCGAAGAAGATTTTCATATGCCATCCCTCAGTGGTGGAACCGACTCCGACTGCGAAAACCAGTCTTTGGCCCGCAGAGATTTCTTGATTCAGTTCGACATTGAATCTGTACTCACTTGGTGTAGATGTTAGAATCTTACCATATGCGTAGGAGTATGTGTAAACGTATTTTCCAACGGTTTGATTCCGTTGGTCGAGAACTGCGACGCCTGCGCCCACTCCCGAGAATGAAGGGGTTGCGTCGTCGCTGGAAAGCCAAACGGTGAATCTTGAAGTCCCTCGGACTGTTGTAGCCTCAAACAGTGGCCGTGTGACCCAAGCGACGGAACCTATCCAGACTGAACCAAAGATAGTCGTGACATTTCGAATAGCAGCAGAGACTTCAAAAGTTCTTGGAGTCGAGCCTAACGGAGTCGTAAAATTGGCCTCATCAAGAACGATCACGGACGCATTCTCGTTACGATACGTCTCAGATTTGTAATGAAAGTAGAATACGCTCCCCGACACAGGCGGTGCCTGAGCTGAAGCTATACCAGTTGTGGTGTTGGAGAGAAGGATCATCAGCGCCACCAGCGGTAAAGTAGAGAGTCGCATGATTCCTCAGGGCACTATTGAGTACCTGATCAAGAAAAATCATTTCCATCCAAGCTTTCTTGCATGTGCGCCAAGCTGCTGCGAGGAAGTAAATTTGAACCGTCGTTTTACTGTGTGGGTCTACTGGTGCGAGCATCAGAATTTGAATTCACATTCNNGGCTGCTTGCTTCCAACGAACTGAAGCACGTCTGCTTTTTCCCTCGTGGTCGGGCGCACCTGACGAACTCGCACCTTGCCTGACCAGTCTGATTTCGGAGTCATAGTATTCAAGCCAAGAGTAGCAGAGATTGATCTTATCCAGTACGACCAGCGGAAGCAGCATAGCTCGCCCAGAGTTGATTGCCAACCTCCAACTCGCTATAGACAGGGTATGGCCAACACTCTCTGACAGACGATCCCTTGCCAGCTTCAGTTCGGCATGTAGTTGAATCAAAAGAGTCTTTCTGGTTCGTCGGTTATTGAGATACGAGGCGAACCATTGAAGCGTGAAAGCGGCAATGACACCAAAAAACGGTGGAAGAAAAGAGGTCCAGTCCATGGGTGTGACTAGCCAGTACCGAATCTAAGCCTTGTCATATGCTAGTCGTGCGAGCATGAGACCTTGACCCTGTAAACATCAGTTAGCGAGCTAATCGCAATAGTCTCAAAATGAGACGTTTCCAGAATTAGTGCGACAGAACTGTGCACTCAAAATACTGTGGAGCTAATTGTATGCACATATTGGAACTGAATCTGTCTATTACTAGAAAGCTGACTTAACCGGAGTTTCCATTTTTCGTCTTTCGATCGTGTGAGTGACGATGGTGGATGTCCGGAGGATGCGAATGAGAATGAATTAGTGGCGAATGCTTGTGCATGTGAACGTGGGGTTCGCCAGGTGGATCATGTGGTCCATGAGTATGGTGATGGTGCAGGTCATGCGTGTGCCGGTGCGCATGGACGAGAGGCATGTGAACATGAAGGTGCGCATGCCTTTCGGTCAGAAGAAGCCACACACCAACGGCCATAGCGATTGAAGCCGCAACAAGAGAGGACGTAACAGTCTCTCGCAGAATCAACACCGACAAAATTGCACCGATGAACGGAGCCGTTGAGAAATATGCCCCAGTGCGAGCTGTACCTAAGTTCCGTAAAGCCAACACGAAGAGAATGATACTAAGGCCGTAAGTGAAGAATCCAACCACAAGAGCAGTGGACATCCAATCAAGGGAAGGCAACGTCCTCACGAACCAGATGCCGAGAAACAGATTGACCGTTCCAGCGACAAGCCCCTTGACGGCGGAGATTTCAACCGGATTACCTGCCGAGACCTTCTGGGTGAGGTTGTTGTCGATCGCCCAGCAGAAACATGCACCTGCAATCGCTACGGAGCCTGCGAAACCGCTTCCCAGTGCAACTCCATTCCAAGAGACAAGCACGCTCCCCAAGAGGATACTCCCCACACCAAAGGCGAACCTTCGACCAACGTTCTCGTGAAACACAAACCATGCCAAAGCTACTGTCAAAACAACCTCCGAGTTTAGGAGCAAAGACGCATTCGAAGCGGCCGTCTGTTCGAGACCAGTAAGCAGAAGGACAGGAGCAAGAATACCGCCGAAGATCACCGCTCCTGAAAGCCAAGGAACATCCGCACGGGTTAGCGGCGCCTCACTTGACATTCCCCTTGCTCGAAATAACAAAGTTGGCAAACCAAGACCCACGCCAGACCCTAGATAGAACAACCCCGCCAGTATCTGCGGTGAGATTTCTGCAAGCAACCCTTTTGCTAGCGGAGTGCTAATCCCGAACAGGACCGCCGCCAGAAGAATCGACCACAATCCCGTCCGCTGCTGGTCAACTCTACGAATCATTTCCTTTGGCCACAACCATTTGAGCTACGTATAATGGTGCGAACAACAGAATTTGAGCCTACCAGAAGCAGCCAGTTAACAAATCACAATCTCCTCAAAATGAGACATTCGAGTCACTAGACTGCGATTAAACGTACTCTAGACCAGGTAACACGCCTACACTGTTGGGTCTAGCAAAACCTAGATTGGGGCTGAAATCCCCTACCCCATNNAACTTGCAGTCACGTGTGTGTGCGCACCGTTAGGCAGCCTTTTTTCAATGCTGTTTTTGTTCGTTCGATGGTATTGCTAAGCGCAAAGGTTTCATGGGCGTGCGCCATCATTTTGTCTAGGTGAAAGATGTGATCTCTGCATGCGTTCTAATTAGAACTGAGCACGGGAAGTTCAAAGAAGTAACTGCAAGACTGAAGCAACTTGGAGAGGTTAAGAATGTATTTCCGGTACACGGTCGGTTCGATGTGGTTGCAGACGTGGAAGCACCTGACTATGAGTCGCTTGGCACAGCCATAATGAGATTCAACAGAATGGCTGACGTTGTCTTCACCGAAACAGCCTTGGAAGTCAAGACTAAGGAGACCTAGAAATGCCAAACGCTTGCATCTTAATCAAAACTACCACAACTGCTGTAGAGAAGATTCTCCAACAGGTAAGAAAGATCAGTGGAATGAGAAAAGCATACATTGCTTACGGAAGATGGGATATCGTAGCTTTCTTTGCAGCCCCAATAGATGAGATCGGGAAGATCTCTGCATCCATAAACTCGATTGAGGGAGTCAGAACAAGCGAGACTCTACCGGAAGCATAGCTTCAACGCAATAGCGATAGTCACAGACAGCACTCTCAGTCAAGCATGGAGCTGTGAACTGCAAAACTCATTGTTTGACTGCATTGGTGGGGGTACTAATTGTGCGAGCGCCGCAAGTTGAACCATCGTCAAAAAAAAGTGTGGCTGGTACTACTGGTGCGGGTATCAGGATTTTGAAGCCACGAAAACTAGGTAGCTAACAAATCGCAACCGTGTCAAAATGAGACATTCGAGTCACTAGACTGCGATTAATCGTATTCTAGACCCGGTAAGACGCCTGAAGTGACAGGTCTAGCAAAACCTAGATTGGGGTTGAAATCCATTGCCCTATCCTTGAGCACATCGAATGGG
>PMBQ01000041.1 GCA_003152955.1 Candidatus Bathyarchaeota archaeon | reverse complement strand
CAACATTCATCTATCTTAGGAACATTAACGATCAAGCTTTACCCGAGCGACGCATACAGCTCGGCTGTCAGGTTCTCGAGCGAGATCGAACGGCTCTACCTGTATGAGCATGCAATGCTGGACGGCGCTTTCGACGCGCTTGCCGTGTCTTCCATACGACGGTTAAATCGCGTCTGAAAGTTTTCTCGAAAAGATCTTTCATATTCTTGAGGGCTTGGTCTCCCGCGTAGATGTCTCCTATGGCCTCACACTCCAAAACCCTTTGATTAGGCAGTACCCTTACGGCAATTTTCTTCACGATGCACTCACTAGAACAGTCAAGCGCCTCCGCGACCCGCAGTATAGATGAGAGGATGACGACTTTCTGTCTCTCGACTCCACTAAGTGGTGCCAAATTGTAATGGCTCGGATCTGGCATTGCCTTCCGATGGTACCTTGCGATGCTTCCGATAATGTACCTATCTCTGAAGGTGAAAGGGAGTTCGAGATCGTTCAATATCAGCCTAAGCGATGATTTGTGGTAACCTCTCTTGCTTCTTGAGAGTCCGATATCGTGAAGGATCGCCGCGCATTCTAACCAATAGCGTTCCTTCTTGCTCATATAGTGCAGTCGTCTCGTCTTGTCGAAAGTCATTAGCGCTAGCTTTCTGCTCTGTTCTGCATGCGAATTGTCGGAAATGAACTTCTTTGCTATTCTCCTCACTTTGCTTATGGTCGAGCGTCTCTTCCACAGTTGCTTTTTCTCGAGCGCATCATCCAGTTCTTTGACAGTATCGAGGGATACGCCCCGCATTAGAACTTGAGCGAGGCTTTCGGGTAGCCCGCTCCTTCTTATTTCGTTGGCCGTGGCTTCAACGTCATAGTTGACTCTTCTGAACTCCAAGGAAAATGGATTGAATCTGACTATGGCATACTCCGCTCTGTAGTCACCGTCAGCAGGTCGACCAACGCTTCCTGGATTCACGAACGTGACTCCGCCCACATTCCTGTTCATTTGTATGTGGGAGTGCCCAGTGATAATTACGTCAGCATTGGCCTTTGACGCGATCTCTTTGAGTAGTTTGCTCGGTGTGTTTGGGCATATGTGTTCGTTGATTGAGTCAGGAGTCCCATGAGTGAGCAGTATTTTCTTGCCACATATTTCGAGTCTAAGTTCCTTCGGGAGGGAGCGTAGGTAGGCTAGGTCGGACGGTGCCAGTTCCCTGTATGTGAATTGTATTATACTGTTCTTCTCGGCTCTGGGATTCTGTAACCCTTTCTCGAGGACTTCCAGATCGACGTTCCCAATCACGTTCAGAAACATCGCAGAGCGAAGAGCTCGAATCACCTGCTTTGGGTAAATGCCGAAGCCTACAGCATCTCCCGCGTTGAGAAAGACATTGATTCCCGATCGCCTAGCATCCACTACAACTGCCTTGAAGGCGTCGAGATTGCCATGAACATCTGAGATGACAGCCACCAGTGGGTTATCATGGTTCAAGATTTCTCGAACAACCTCGCTACTCGGTCCTGTTTCAGTTACATGCCTTATGTTGTCGAAGAGGGCTTTCGCGACGGCGTCATCCCACAGTGACGCGAAATTCTTGTAGCGGGATTTCATCATTTCAGCTGCGTGGCTTAGTACCTTACTCACGCCGTATCTAGCATCGTCTGGAGCGCCTTGCAGATAGACGGTGAACTCTTGACCCCACACAACATAGTCATGGATCTCGCCCAGTACGTCTTGGAACTTCTTCATTAGAGAGATTTGCTCTTTCAGCTCTCCCTTGTAAAGTGGAGAGAAGATTTCCATCGTGTATCTTAGCCGTTTTGTGGCTATTCTCAGTTCGTGATGCTTTACGGCGGCACTCTCATCATGGACGAACTGTTCCAGAGCCAGGACATCATCGAGTCTGTTCGATATGTGATCGCGAGCTTTCTCGTAATTGGATGGTGTCTTAATGGCGGGTTCGCTACGGTTTTGTTCACGTAGATTGCTCAGGAGGGTCATGCTGCGGTCAGAAATGTCTGCGAGAACGTTGGAGCCTTTTAGCGCGTCAAGGACGCTGACTATGCCGGATTGCATTCCAACCCTGCGCGCCCTCTGCAGCGTTGTGAGGTACGCGAGACCCGGTAACGCGTTTCTGTCTTCGATGGTTNNGTGACTCTTAGTTTATGCATGAATTCGATGTCATCGTTCTTCCTCACGCCATCTATCTGGTTCTCCAGCGTCGTAATTTGATCCAGTAGCGTATAGGCACCGAGAAAGCAGTAAGCGGATTTGTCCTCGAAGAAGTCAGGGGGAATGGAGTTCTGTCTTTTCATGCCAGATTCCTCTGTTTTCGATCAACCAGCGTTGGGAATCGATGATTTCCGCTCCCGGTTCTGGTTCAACTTTCTCGTAGGTACCATCTGAGAGGAGACGTCTCGCCTTTACGTTGTCCTTCAGGTGAACCATTAGAATCCTCAGAACAGAGGAGGTTATCATAGGATCTGGGACGGAAAGAAGTACCTCCACTCGCTTCTCAAGATTCCTAGGCATCATGTCACTGCTGCCCAGCAGGACTTCGCCCTCACCACCGTTCCGGAAGTAGTAGATTCTGGCGTGTTCGAGGAAACGTCCCACGATGGAAATGACGCGGATATTCTCGCTTACGCCAGGAATGCCCGGCCTCAGGCAGCACAGCCCCCTAACATTGAGGTCGATCTTCACTCCCGCTTGCGATGCCCTGTAGAGGGCTTGAATAATTCCTTTATCCACTAATCCGTTAATCTTGAAACCCAAGTAACCACTCCCCTTTTCCTGATGCCGATTTATCTCCCTCTCGATACGCCTCAGTATCTCACTCTTNNGACGATGCGCCTCAGTATCTCACTCTTCAGCGACGTGGGCGCAACCAGCAGATACTTGGACGGTTCTATCGTTCTGAGATCGCTTGTCAGCTTGTGAAAGAGGTCTAGGACTTCGGTCCCTATCCGAGAGTTGGCGGTAAGATAGCCGATGTCTCCGTAGATGCGTGTGGTGATTGAATTGTAGTTTCCAGATCCAATGTGCGAGTATTGAACCAACTTACCGTTTTGTTTTCTCACTATTAGAGCTAGCTTAGCATGGACCTTGATCTTGGGGAAGTTGTAGACGACTTTCACTCCTGCTTGACTCAGCACTTTAGACCAGTTGATATTGTTAGTCTCATCGAATTTCGCTTTCAGTTCGATCAAGACTGTCACTCTTTTCCCGTTAGAGGCGGCTTTCTTTAAGGCAGCAACAATGGGAGAATCAGGATCAACACGATAGAGAGTGATGTAGATGTCGCTGACATCAGGATCTGTTGCCGCATTCTCAAACACGTTCACTATCATGTCAAAACTATCGTATGGGTGGTAAAGAGCAAAATCCTTCGCAGCTATATCTGCAAAGACCGATTTGCCCGGTCTCAGCTCGGGAATGATGTAGCCTTTGAAAGGTGTGTCCTTTAGGTCTGGCCTGTTCAGTTTGAGAAGCTGCCAGAAGTCCGCCAGCCCAAAGAAGCCATCGATCTCGTATTGCACGTCTTCGGAAATG
>PMBQ01000270.1 GCA_003152955.1 Candidatus Bathyarchaeota archaeon | reverse complement strand
CTCTGCCAGCATATGGTCCGAGGTGACGCGCTGAACAAAGCTTGAACACATGCCGCCGATGCTTCCCTCGCTTTCGCCAAAATACTTCACAAGCGCTTCATGAATCATATCGGTCACAATGCCATTGTTTTTCAATTCTTCATGAACGCTTCCCAGCAATCTAATGTGAAAACGGATACCATCTGACGACTGACGGAGCTTCTTCCTAGATTCGTCGTCAGGAAGCATTGCGAGATCCCATTGAAGATTGTCCGCTCGTTGGGTCTCTTGGTCGAGTCCCGCTGTATCTAGCCGAAGATGTAGAGCTCCGGTTTCATATCGAAACACTCTTCTGAGCCGCCAGGAGTGGGTGACGATCNNCACCCTCTGGCTGAAGATCGGCTAGTAGCGACTCGCGCAGCCGATTGAATTCGCCTATATCCTCTCGGCCGTCGCCCTTCTCTATGACAACTTCCTTGCAAAAGAAGCCGTGCCGCAGTGCATTTAATCGAACCCGCTTTTTGCCTAGCTCGGTCTTAGGACCCGTGGACCGGAGGGCGTTCTTGCGGTTTGCTTCCATCCTTCTGTCCGATACTTCTATTTTCATAGATGCTCCATTCGAACCGCACACATGTTCAATCAACCGTCGTGTGCAATATCTGTGTTTCTCATCCCTGGCTTTTCTCCTTCTTGAATTCGGTTTCCAAACAAAAAAGCCAGGCCGGATTGATTCTCGGCTTGGCTCCAACTCTGGTCCAAATCCGAAATCCGGACTTGGACCCTACTCTACTCTATCTTTGCTCAGACTCTGTTGAGTCTACTTATTTCTCCTTGGATTCTCTGCCTCTCGAAAACCTATGTTACAAACCTCCCTTCACCTTACGGACACAATCTCTTAGTGCGACCGAAGAATACACAACGCCTCTATTGTCGTCAATACCTTTCTGAAGATCTTCAGAGACCGCCGTTCTCGATGAAGGCGATAACGGGTTTCAGCCTCTGGAGGAAACGGCCGATGTGGTTCACGTGATAAGCGACCCCGAAGCGCCGCCGAAGCAGATCGGCGACCCGAGGGCTCGTCCATGGATCGGAGGGATATCCGAAGCCTGTAGCGCCATCGAGGAGCATGCGGGCGAGCTTCTCTCGATCGTCGGGAGACAGCTTGCAGGGGCGTCCTGGGACAGGTCGGCGGGCGATGCCATCCATTCCTCGATCGCGATAGGCCGCCAGCCAGCGATGAACTGAACGTCGATTGACATGCAATCGTCTGGCTATCTCTCCCGGACCGAGGCCTTCGTTTAGAAAGTTGATAGCCTCTATTCGGCGTTGCTCGAGGGTTCTGGGATCGCCACAGGGTCTCATGTCCAACCTCCGGACAAGATTATGAGACATTACTTATACGTTAGTCAATAGCCGACTTCTCGAGTGACGGATTCCCTGGAAGGGACGGGGTTCCGAAAACACCCGATTTTGCGAAACAAAGCCATTCTTAATCTGGATAATCTGCTATGAGAATTATAGATAGAATGATTTCGGGCATCTTAGGATGCGCTGCGTTTCCCTAGTCGCCGGGACGATGTTCGATGCGCCGAAACCATTCGACAGCTTTGGCTACCGTCTTGTCGGTGACTCCGAGCCTCTTGGCGATCGACGAATTGCTCATGCCAAGTTGTTGCAGTTGAAAAGCCTTAGGCGCGATTTGCTGGTAGACAGGCGCGGCGGCAACGTCTATAATTGCGGCATCAATGGGGACCTCCGCAAAGGTTCGAATTCTTTGCGAGCGTGTCCACTTTTTCTATCCATCGCTCAGCGGCGGGNNCCCATTTATCTTATTCTTCTGAAACCAGTTACAGCCTTATTTCCTCTGACTCAATCAATACTCGAAGTTGGCCATCGGAGGTTGGAGCATAGGGTTATCCAACACCAGGCCGCCCAGTTCCGAAGCGAGGAATGAATCTTGCATATAGAAATTTGCAATAAAATCTTGCACAATATTATATGTTCATATATCATTTATAATGAATGGAGGAAGTGAATGCTAAACATGATCGGCAAACGTCTCAAGGCAGCTCGAGAGCAAGCGGGCCTAACCCAGGAGCAGTTATCAACCCATTTGGGATTTAGTGACCGGCAAACACTCGCGGCAATCGAGTCAGGAAAAAGGAAGGTATCCGCTGACGAATTACTTATGGTGATGCAGACACTCAACCGCGACCTGGAATATTTCACCGACCCTTTTCGTATCGATGGGGAAGGTGGTTTTTCATGGAGAACTAGCGCCGAGAGTGTGGAGAAGATCGATGAGTTCGAACTGTGGGCAAGTCGTTGTCTGGCACTTTATCGTAATCTTGCTACGCAAGAGGATGTTAGGACTTATCCTCTAGGGCTCAGCTTAACCACCAAGAGTTCATACGAGGACGCGCACCGAGCGGCGGAATGGCTGGCGAATGCATGGGAGCTTGGGAACATACCGGCCATCAAGCTTGAAGAAGCCGTCAGCGAGAGACTTAGAGCACTTATTTTATACATTGATCCACCGGAAGGAATATCAGGAGCGGCGTTCAGGCTTCCCGAACTCAGTGCCATTCTCATTAACCGTAATGAACCGTCGGGACGACGAAGTTTCGACCTTGCGCATGAATTGTTTCATCTGCTCACTTGGGATACAATCAAGCCAGATCATTCCGAATACATAGATGAATCTAATAAGAAGCGAAGCGAGCAGCTTGCTAACTGTTTTGCCAGCGCATTGCTCATGCCTGAGAGCATTACCCGATCGTGGTGGGAGCAAGCCCCGCACGATAATGAGACAGAATGGCGTTCATGGGTAATCGAATCAGCAAATAGACTTCACGTAACCGCTCTCGCCCTTTTATGGCGATTTGTACAGCTTGAGATGATAGATAAGAACATTGCCATGGAATCTGAACACTGGAGCACTATGCATGAAGAAGAAGAGGACAAACCGCGGAGATTCAGTCTGGATTTTATGAAGGCATTAAACAAAGGGCTCGAGGAAGGCAGGATTTCGGTTCGTCGCGCAGCGGCATTGGTTGACCTGTCCGTCGATGATCTCGCTGATCTCTTTCGCGAGCATTCCCTCGAAGCCCCATTCGATATATAGCGATGGTGTGGGGATGGCGGGAAGAAATCGACTCATACTCGTCGATACAAATATAATCATCGAAGCTGTACGCACCGATTGTTGGAACGGACTTCGCGGTTACTGCAGGCTTGTTACCGTTGGGAAGTGTCGTGAAGAAGCGCGGTCAGGCATCGCCCGAACGCCTGGTTATGTTGTGATTGAAGATAGTCAATTGAGTTCTGGTATTCAGATCGTAGCCGTTACTGATGCAGATCGCGCCCTCCTTGCGATGGCATGCACTGAAGCCGCTGTCCTAGACGATGGTGAACGTGACTTGTGGGCACACGCCTACTCAAGGGACGATGATTGGGGGGCAGTTTG
>PMBQ01000025.1 GCA_003152955.1 Candidatus Bathyarchaeota archaeon | reverse complement strand
GGCTGCGCGGCGAACAAGGCAGTCAGCGTTGCGTCGAGCGACTGCGAAGCCGCTTGGTGGATTTCGGCCCGCGTGGGACCGAACATCGTCCGCCGGAGCAAATGGGCTGCGGTTTTAACGTTCCAATCGGTTGAGAGGATTGGTTCGATCCCCTTCTGCGTGCGAATCAGGTTCTTTGCCGGACCTGGAGATTCCATCCCTGAGGGTGAGACATTCGATAATGGAGTATCCCCGAGATGGGGTTCCGCGAGTTGCGTTTGCAACGCGCCCGCGGCTCCCGTGAAAAACCGTCTTCGGTTCATTCGGCCTTTAGTTGGAAATGATTGGATGGCACTTCAGCTCTGGACCCAACACCTGCGGAGGCTGCTCTAGAGCTTCCGCATAATCTCGTGTGTCCGCAATGGAGAGGCAACTGTTGGTTAGTCGCTTTCAGCGACTGAAAGGTTTAATGGGAATAAGGGGAATTGGCACATAGAGAACAAGACCTGCGGCGGATGGAGTCGCCAAATGTGCCGCAGGTCACGCGTCGCTGGATTTCAGACACGTTGAATCTTACGCACCCTGACTCAAGAGAGATTCGAGCTTCTCGATAAACGCTTTGTCGGACGGTTTGACTCGTGATGGGAACATTGCTACGATGTTCCCCTGCTTGTCAACGAGGTATTTCTGGAAGTTCCATTTCACATCGCCCGGAAACGGGGAGTCCTTCGTGAGGTAGCGATACAAAGGATGTTGATCATCTCCCTTCACACTAATCTTCGAGAAGAGGTCGAATGTCACGTTGTACTTGGATTCGCAAAACGTCTTGATCTCCTTGTCAGATCCAGGCTCCTGCTCCCCGAAATTGTTCGCCGGGAACGCGAGGATTCGAAATCCCTTCCCCTTGTACTTCTCAAAGACTTCTTCGAGGTCCTTGTACTGCGGAGTATAGCCGCACAGTGAAGCGACATTGACGACGAGCAGGACTTCACCTTTGTAGTCGGCGAGCGATATGTCCTTCCCTTCTATGGATTTCATTGTAAAATCATAGATGCTTTTCTTCTCCACAGCTGTTTGCTCCTTTGGCTGGGAAACGAGCACCGATGAGAGGAGAATCAGAAACATGAAAGTGAGGAACAGGTTGAGCCGTGTCATGGTGTCGTCTCCGTTCTGAGTGTGAGAGAATGAGCTAACCGAACGTAGACTATAACACCTTGTCTGCGGTACAAGGTTCCCTCAGGAGAGAGGACGTCAATCACCATCAGGAAGAAACGGAAGCAGGGGCCTCCGGCACGATCACCCAGGCGATAATGTAACCGACGAGGAATGGAATGACACCCGTGATGAGACCACCAAACACAGCGACAAGTCGGACCACNNTTTCATATGTCCCCCTTGACTAGCGCTCGTATACCCGGATGGTGCCGTGATCAGATTTCAGACGAAGATCGGGCCCTCCCCCGTTGACCGCGGTATGTATGTCATAGCCTCTTCGGCCGTGTGAACTGCGGTCACGCACTTTTTCAAAATCCGCATCCAATCGGGCATGCCTTCCAATCTCTGCATCCAGATCGAACCCTTTCCCTTTCGGCACGCTGATTTCTATTTCCCCGCGGTACGTTTCACCTCGCGAGCGTCCTCCGAGGGCAGCAAACGTAACATGCGCCTCGCCTTTGTAGGTTTGAAGATCGAGAGCCCCAGACAACCGGCTGATGGTCACTTCTCCCTTGTACGTGTTCAGGTCGATATCCGCCTGCAGATCATCGATGGTCGTTTTGGACTTGTAGTCTTTGATCGAAACGCGCGTTGTGCGAGGGACTTTGATTGTGTAATACACAAATGGCAGATTCTCGGAATCCCCGTCGAACAACCCAAGGAATCCACGATGCCTGTGCTTCGCGCGGTCGTAGTCGGTCCTGACATGTGCCGAACCTGACGAGAGGTCGACGCGGACTTCCGTGTCCTCGACCATCTGCCGATCATATCGACTGTTCCCGTCTGCCTCGATGACAGCACGAATTTCGATTTCCGATCTGTCCCACGGAAGAATAGAGATTTGTCCTTTGTAGGTATCGACCGAGAGACGTCCATTCGGACTAAACGGACCAGACTTGTTGACCTCGCGGCTTTCCTGCCCAACAGCTGGCACGACAAGGATCGAAAACAAGACGAGAAGTGAGAATGCGGAGAGTAAGCGTTTCATCGAAGTGCCTTCAATGTTCGATTATGCGGGAAGAACTGTATGTTTCCCTACGAGCCGGAACATCGGAAGTTTCACTTTGGACACTCAGGCGTGGACACCGGAGCCGCTGTCCTCAGAATTTCAGGTCTTTACCCGTCTTGAGTTTTGTGATGTAGATGATCTGTCCAACATGAAGGGCAAAGTGCTCGATGACGATCGAAAGGACTTCGAATATCGGCCGTTCCCGATCTTGCACGACCGTCAAATGGAGAAGGCGTCCGGGATCAAAGTTTTCGAGCGTACGGTCCGTTTCGAGAAGCGCCTGATGGAGCCGGAGCAACAACTCTTCCTTCGAGCTCCGGTTGCGTTCTGCGAACTCCCCGGGCTTGTCCCTTGTATCAGGCGCACCGCCGATTCCGGACAACACGAACTGGTTCAGGTTTCCGGTCAGGTGAAGCACGAGATTTGCGACGCTGTTGTTCGTTTCGTGTTCTCGCCACCAGATGTCGTCGTGCGAGAGTTCTTCGACGCATCGCTGCACTCTCGGCCAGTAGTGGTTCAGGAGCCGGAACCGGCACCATGCTATATAGGATGTTCCGAATTCTTTATTCATCCCGCAGGTCTACCTTTCTCAATAGTTTCTTCTGACTGTGCTTCTTCTTGGATTGAACCCGGCGTACTTTCGAGGCGTGGGTCGGTGCGGTCTTCGTTCGTTTCCGGCGGGGTTTCAAAGCGGATCGAATGAGCGACTCGCATTTCTCGATCGTCACCTGTTTGTTTTCCCACTGACTTCGCGATTTTTGCGAGCTTATGTGCAGCACGCCGTTAGAATCGATGCGTGATGCCAGTTGAGTGAGGATGACTTCTTTTTGTTCATCAGTCAGCGACCGGGATCGGAGTATATCAAACAGGAGCTCGACTCGCGTCTCCAGCTT
>PMBQ01000033.1 GCA_003152955.1 Candidatus Bathyarchaeota archaeon | reverse complement strand
CGGGATACGAATATCTAGGATGAGGAGTGTGATGACAATTGCATAGACGCCATCAGAGAAGGCTTCCAGCCGCTGTTTGTTCAAGCAGATGCCTTTCCAGTTCTAATCTATCGAAACGCTCGCCTACTGTCATCCGCTTTGAGAGCGACATTCACCGTCTTTGGACGACCCCAATTCCGCCGAAGGCGCTCTAACATAGAGTTCAGCAGCCGCGCTGAATCAGATAGTCGCTAACCGAATTCCTGTCCACACTCACAGCTGAAATCGAAACCCCGCGGACTGCTGCAACGATCTGTTATGCGGGTTTCGAGTCGAGAAAGAACGTTTCAACTACAGTGAGGTATTTTCCAGGCTTGCGTGAGAAGCCTGCGCCATCTTTAGGATTTCCAACAACTCGTCTTTTCGTTCAACGGGTTGTTCATATAGACGCAGTAAGCAGTTGAAGGTTTCACTCTTATCCGGGAAGTACGTTACCAATTGGTTGTGGATATCAGTTGTACTCTTTCGATACACGCCTAGGCGTAAAACAAGGTACTTGCGGAAACATCTCAGAATCTCTTTCCCAACCGACCGTCCAAATTGGCCCAGTTCCTGGCTATTCAGAGAGACTTTCAGACGTTGCCGATACCCGGACACTATTTTGTTGAAATCCGGAGTCGTCAGTTTGGCCAAACTCGACTTTGCCATCCTCTTCTCGGTTGCGGAGTAGACGTCGGCTCCCCATATGCAGACCGAGTCCGTCTGGAAGATGAATTCTTGCAGAGGTTGAACGCGGCCCTTTATCCCAATGTCAAGACCGACAACACTTACACACTGATGGTTCCGCGTGAGTCTATTCGAGTCTGTTGCCACCCTGTCTCGCTGATGAGCGTCCGGACTCATGGAAACCAAGCCGACAAAACCGATGTCAGATGCGCCAAAGACGTTTTCCCCGCGCCCCACGGAGCCGAGCAGTCGGACCGATACCAGCAGCTTGTCCAAGTCGCGACAGTAGGATTCGATCGCGGCTTGCACGATCGGCGTGCAAGCACCGCTAACTTTGTCTATTGAGCATTCGTTTGGAACAATGATTTCGGTTTCGATCAACGCTTGCCATCCTACCGACGCCCTGTCGGGCCGTCTACTGCATGTCCGATACGTTCACTCGTCCAGAGCCCCGCATAACATAGAGTTCAGTTGCCGCCCCGAATCAGATCGCTATGCGCCCGTTCGATGGACCGCACTCCTTCACGACTGGCTGCACCCAGCCGGACAACTGCAACGACTTGTTATGCATTCCCAGGTTGCATCCTCACTGCTTGTCCAAAGCGAAAGGAATCGGAATACTGACTTTCGCCAAAACCGTCCTTTCTTCCGCGCGGTTGCTCCAACCGTCGGCAGGCGGGATGTAGCGAATCAACACCTTCCTCGCAAATAGTGTCTGACCCCTTATCTCTACTAGTTCGTAATTCTCAAACTTGTCATACCGAAAGAGTGAAATATCTTTCCTCGCTTCAAGGTCAACGCCCCGGATGTCGGAATATCGAGAGTCCCCATTTTCGGATTCTGAACTTGTATAAAAGAAGTAGCGCTCTGCGTATAGGAGGTACTTATCATCGAGTCTCACTCGAACAATCTGATCGCATTTTGAAAGCCCGTAGATTGATAGATCTCTCGTGCCAAAATCGTTAGGATCCTCCAACACCAAGTACTTGTCCGTCTTTGAAAAGAAAATATGTTCCATATCGCCGAGCGGAATCGAGAATAAGAAGTTCCCTAACACGTCAAAGACGTATGTCCCTTCGATTTCCCAATCCCATTTGTAAGGGTCAAAATCGGTATATCTAAAGTAAAGGTATTCGCCTGTATTTGACGTCTCGACCTCGTCGAGCTTTGGTACTTCGTATCTTCGGCCGTTGACTTGCTTCATTAGTACATTCGAACTCAATGTGTACGTGATGGGCGCCTTCTTCTCCTTTGGGACAAGGTCATCTAGTCTTACAAGTCCGTCAATGCCCGCCCTTTGGTCGCGATATTCAACAAATCGTTCTCGGCTGCCACTAATGCCCGAAATAACCACGTGCTCGATAGGCACGTCCTTCTTATAGATCGTCGTTGCGGTCTTGTTTCCGTGGTGGTCATAGAGCGAAACCGAGTCGTTGCACCCTGCTAACAATAGCACAGACAAGAGAACTGTCGCTGAAATGTATGGTTTCACTTTCCTACCCTCGGTTTCCCCAAGGCCGTCAGAGGCCATCCGCGCGGGAATGCATAACATAGAGTTCAGTTGCCGCCCCGAACCAGATCGCTACGCGCCCGTTCGACGTACAGCATTTCCGCTAACAGGAAGCACCCAGGCGGACAACCGCAACGATTTGTTATCCACACCCATTTGTTCATTCCCTTGATTCTTGACCACGGCAATTGGCAGGGTTCGGGCAAAGGCTACCTTATATTCCTTCAATTCTGACTACACTTTTAGGCCCCAAGTGCCTCCGCAACGGCTTTCGGGTTCTGTTCAGCTATCCTCAATAAGGCCCGAGCTGGCCCTTCAGGTTTACGGCGACCCTGTTCCCAGTTTTGCAG
>PMBQ01000260.1 GCA_003152955.1 Candidatus Bathyarchaeota archaeon | reverse complement strand
TCCTAAAGGCAATATCGAAAGTCAACTAGCTACGCTGGTCCTTTCGAGCCATATGATCCGAAATGGCAGTGAGGTCGCTCATAAGGAAGAAGGAGATTCAATTAATTATATTTCCAACGCATCAACTGAACTCCTATCTATTAAGCAGCCCCGCTGCGCCCTCATGTCAGAGGATCCGACTAAAACCGAGAAATCATCACACCAACACCTAGCCTGCGTTCTCGAATCCTACCTCAAGGGGGAGGGCTGGGTCACCGAAGATAGGTTGTTCGCTGAAATCTAAAAACACCATAGCCCCGAAGAACTTCGGTTGCTATTGGCTCTGAAGAATTGCTCGTACTTGTTTCAGATAAATCCCGAGAAACTGGAGAAAGTTAGAAAGAAGTTACTCTTGTGAACTTTTTAGAGAAAGTATTTCTGAATGTGTTTTGCAAAAACGTCAATAAAATCCACGTGCTGGCCGATGCACCTCAACCCCATGCCACGTTTCACGACCAGGAAGACTACCGTCATTCATCGTGAGAACTATCACATCATGCCCTCGCTTGACAAGCTCTCGTCCCATCTACCCCGCTCAAGGGAGTTGAAGGCTCGATAATTATCAGGTCAATGCATCGTTCAGTTTGTTCAGTCCTTCGGGGACATTAACTAGATGGAATCGGACAATTCGCCTACCTGCTGCTACAAGAGCGTGGTTATCTCCGAGCGCATCGACTTGTTTCAGGAGCGAGAAGGTTATGGACGAGGCTGGACACCCTATGTCGTCTGGTATTCCCACATCTTCCGAGCCTCCCGACGTTATCTGAATAAAAAGTCCCTGCCCGGCGTCGCCCTTATGGAGTTGACCAGTTGAGTGCAAGTAGCGAGGACCATAGCCAGAAGTCGTAGCTAGCTTGTATCGGTCACGTATCTTCCTCCGCATTGCTAACAAGACATTGTCCGTCTCGCGACTTGGTTCCACATATGCTTGGATTGCGACATAAGCCCCTGACCTAGCCTGGGTCAAGAACTCACCCAGCACTTCGTTCAGTGACTTTCCGTGTATGTTACCGTAAACCAGAACGTCCCCTGCGAATAGATCTGGTTCCTTTACGGGTAAAGATCCGCTTGAGGCAAAGTCTGAAACCATCTTTCTGGCCAATATCTTAGCGGATTCCACGTTCGGCTGATCGAAAGGATTTATTCCAATTACGTAACCGGCAATCGCCACCGCCATCTCCCAAATGAAAAACTGTCGACCCAGCTCGTACATATCGTGCAGCTGCAAACGAACGACAGGTTGGCCTGTTTCCTCAAGCCTAGTGACCACACTATCGTACTCCACATCACCTTCTAGACGCAAGTACACGAAGAGCCTATCGTTACCATAGACCTCAGGCGGTCCGACGGGCTCTCCGATAACTGGGACTAAGCCTTTCCCTTCTTTGCCCGTGCTTTCAGCGATTAGTTGTTTGACCCAGTCTCCGAAACTGGCAATTTTGGGAGAAGTGATCAGCGTAACCTTGTTTCTTCCTACCTTTGCCAGTTCGCCGAGAATTGCTCCAAGCCAAGCTGCTGGGTTTTCCTCGACATTCACAGATGTTTCACAAGCGTGCATTGCTGTGACGGCCTGATCTAGGAGTCTAACAAGGTCTATTCCCAGTAACGCGGCTGGGACAAGTCCGTAGTATGATAGTGCTGAATAACGGCCTCCAATGTTAGGATCGTTCAGGAACTTCGTTCGGAAATGATTGTGGTCAGCTATCGGTTCGAGTGGGCTTTTTGGATCGGTTATGGCTACGAAATGTTTACCTGCATATCCCTTTCCTTCCTTTTCTGCAGAGAATGCTTCATTGCCATAGAAGTACTTCATTAGAGATAGCGTCTCAACTGTGCTGCCGGACTTGCTTGAGACGATGTAGAGTGTTTCAGCATGGTCCAGGCGCTTTGATTGGGCTGCTATGGCGTCGGAATCGACAGTATCTAGAACGCTAAGTCGCAGGTAGTCCTCTTTACGGCCGAAGGTGTTTAAGAACACTTGTGGAGCTAGGCCCGAACCTCCCATCCCTAGGAGCAACGCATTCTTGTACCCAGCCTTTTTTATTTCCTCCACGAATTCGATTAGGTGAGGCACAATTCCCTCCATTACCTCGGCGATATGTAGCCATCCTAGCCGATTACTGATCTCAGTTGGCTCGGGTTTCCAGACTGTGAAATCATGAGCCCAAATGCGCTGGATGATCCTCTTCTCGGCCATTGAAGTTAGCGAAGCGTTGACAACGGTCTCATACGGACCGAGTTTTGCCGAGATGTGGCTCCATTGCTCCACAAGTTGAGCGCGCTTCTTGGATATTGTACCAATTACGGTCTCAAACGATTTCGAGAATTTCTCGATGCCTTCCGCTTCTAGANNAAGGTTACGGACTGGAAATCAACACCTAGTTGAGGAAGACGTGCAAGTTGCCATTTTGCTTCATCAAGACCGGAATCCAGTGTTCTAGTTGCCTTTCCGTGGTCGAAGACCGCGCGCAAGGTTGCTGGCGGGATTGTGTTGACTGTGTCAGGGCCGATAAGAGAATCAACGTAGTGCGTATCAGAGTATGCAGGGTCCTTTGTGCCTGTACTCGCCCAGAGAACACGTTGAACGTGAGCGCCTCGCCCCTTGAGGCGGTCCCATCGGTCCCCTTCGAAGATGTCCCCGAAGAGTTCGTATGCTATTTTGGCGTTCGCAATACCAATCTTCCCCTGAAGTTGCTCATCCGCCTTCTTTTCGAGTAGTCGATCCACCGCGGTATCGACTCGACTGATGAAGAAGGATGCCACTGACGAGACTTTTCCGAGGTCTCCGCTTCGAGCTGCAAACGTCTCAAGCCCTGAAAGATATGCTTCGGCTGCAGCCTTGTACTGTTCGAGGGAGAAGATCAGTGTAACGTTGACATTGATGCCTTCGCCGATCAGCCTCTGAATTGCTGGGAATCCTGAGTCTGTGGCAGGGATCTTAATCATCACGTTCGGGCGATGCAGTTCAGAGTAGAATCGTTTTGCTTCGGCGATCATAGCTTCCGTGTTGTCTGCGATCTCTGGGCTAACCTCGATACTGACGTAGCCATCAGCGCCCTTTGTAGAATCGTAGAGAGAACGGAACAGGTCGGCTGCTTCTCCAACATCCTTAATCATGAAGGCTTCCAGAATCTGAGAGGGCGACAGGCCCTTGTTGACGTAACGTTTCAAGTCCTCGTCGTAGTCGGTACTTCCATCGATGGCTTTTTCGAAAATTGAGGGATTAGCCGTCACCCCTCCGAGGCCCTGGTCAATCAGCTCTTTCAGTTCCCCCGAAGTTATGATGGCACGGCGTAGGTAATCATACCAAATCGATTGGCCTAACGCAACGAAGTCGCGGATCTTTGCCAATTCTAGTCCCTCTTCATGAGCAACTCTCTTGCGGTTGCTGCGACATGTTCAGGTGTGAAACCGAACTTTTCGAATAGAACTTCTCCTGGTGCACTTGCACCGAAGTGGTCTAACCCGATAATCCTCCCCTCGGACCCCACATAGTGCTCCCATCCAATCTTGACTCCCGCCTCTACCGACACACGCGCTCGCACGTTTGGTGGGAGGACAGAGTCCCGATATTCTTTGGGTTGTCTGTCGAATAGCTCCCAACTTGGCATCGAAACAACCCTAACATGATGTCCCTCTGATGCAAGTGTTTGCCCTGCCTCCAATGCCAATTGCACTTCTGAGCCTGTCGCTATGAAAATGACATCGGGCTCATGATTGTTCAGTTGCCAAATCACATATGCGCCTCGATGAAGGCCTTCAGCCGCTGCGTATTTGGTTCGGTCTATTACTGGAAGTTTTTGACGAGTGAAGACCAAGACTGTCGGC
>PMBQ01000370.1 GCA_003152955.1 Candidatus Bathyarchaeota archaeon | reverse complement strand
ATTTGCGCTACAATAGTCATTGTTGTTTGTGCTGCCCCGCCGTTGGGGTCAGGGTTTACGGAGGTCGGTGAGAAGCTAACGGTGAGACCTGGTACCGATGGAGAGAATTGGCTGCTGAAAGCGACGTTGCCGTGGAAAGCACCGATTGATGTAACCGTCAAGGTGACGTAGGTTCGGGATGCTTGCGCCAGCGTTACGGGTGATGCGGGCGCGGTTAAGCTGAAGTCGCGCGGTACCTGCGTCACCACTAGAACCGGTGCCTGCGCTGGTGTGTGCGGGGAGCCTCCGCTAGCTAGACCAGTGATGGTAATTGGGTAGGATCCGGCTGGAGTATTCAGGTCCGTTTGTACTTGGAGTGTTGTTGTGAAGGTAGGTAATCCGCTTGCGGTGGTGAAGGAATATGTCGCACCTGCTGCACCTCCGGAGGTGGTTAGGGTTACGGATTGTGAGCTGCCGCTGGTCAACGTGACCGCCACGTCGAATGAGGCTGACTGCCCTTGTGGGACTGTGACGGTTTGGCTGCTCGTGATGGTGATCGTGTAGTCGAACGCGGGGGGTGGCGGAAGTTGAGGTTTTTGGACATTGAGTGTGATCGTTGTAGTTTGGTTTTGTCCGTTGCTCACCGCGAGGATATTCATGGTGTAGGATCCGGTGGGCGTCGAGTTCGTGGTGGTAATGGTGAGCGTTGAGGTAAATGACGGGGTCGCCGCCTGGGGCGTGAAGAAGGCGGTCATGCCCGAGGGAGTGTTGGGAAGGCTGAGTGTGACGGGTGCTGGGTTTCCGCTGACCAAAGTGACGGTGATTGTGTAGGTCGCTGTTTGTCCTTGATTCACGGTATTCGTATTGGGGGACGCGGAAATCTGGTACGNNACGGTCGCGTTACTCTCAGTGAACCACACGTTGCCACCAGCATCAAGTCCGACGGAGGATGGTTTCGAGGTGAGGGAGGGAAGTTTGTATTCCGTCACACCGTTAATCGGACCTTGGAAGACGAAGACCGATGACGTGCTGGTCGGGTTCTGAGTTTGGGATGTTCCAGTTCCTCCGGGAGTGACGGTGACCCCTGCCGTGCTGGAAGCTTGTACCGCTGGGCCGGCACATGATGGGGATCCTATGGCGGGAGCGATGGTGCAATAGGTCGGCGTTAGAAGCTGCCCAATTAACGTAGTAGTAGTGTTGAGATTCGCAATAGCTCCCGCGTTATTTTCTGCAAACCAGAAAGCGTTTCGAGCTGCATCAGATGCAAGTCCTTCAGGTAGGGCACCGGGGGTTGGGATCAGAGTGTCTTCGTATACGGACCCGCCCGCGGTGTCGTTTCCAAGAATCGAAATTCTGTTACTGTTAATGTTGTTGAAGACGGCAACGGGAAGGCCGCTGACCGTTCCTATCGTGATCTCGGTAGGTTGATACACTCCCAAGCCTAGTGCGCCTAAGTCCCACAACGTAAGTCGATTGCTGTTAACTCCAAGCCTTCCAATCTTATTGTTGAGTAATTCAGTGAACCATACGTAACGGTTAGTTCCAGTTGTTGGTGAGCTTACGAGTTGGATATAGATGCCCCACGGCTGTAATACGGGTACGCCTGGGTTGGCTGTCGCTCCCGGAAGGCTCCACTCAGTCAGACTATTGGTACTCGGGGTTAGTTTACCAATGATATCTCTCCCAGATTCCGTGAACCAAATGTCCAAGTTTTCGTCTACGTAGATACCGACCGGCTTGCTTCCCGTGGGGAGTTGCCATTCGGTAAAGTTCTTAGCGGAGGCGTCGAAGCGCGCGATCTTGTCCGCGGCGTATTCCGTGAAGAAGACCTGCGTCACGCTGCCACCGGCAAGCAGGGCTTGTGTCACGAAGATATTGCGTGGTTGACTGTTGGGAGTTGGAATGCTCCATTCAGTGAACGTGTTGTGGGATGGGTCTAAACTGGCGATCTTGTTTGCGGAGTTCTCGGTGGTCCAAATCTTTCCTGTCTGATCAAAAGCTATCCCCAACGGGCCTGCGCCCGTCGTTGACACGTTCCATTCGGTAAGAGTGAACTTGGCAACCGAAGTTGCCTGATCGGGGGACGGACTCCCTGACACCAGAAAAGTTGTTTGAGAGTAGTACGTGGCGGATAGTAGAATTACGGCAATCAGTGCAGCAACTGAGACAACGCGCATGCTAGAACCCCCAGTCGACCTCTGATGTTGTTAAATGTACTTGGGGGTCTTTCTGTGTAAATAACGTTTTCACGCCGAATGGAAGATCCCGGTAAGTATGACGCAAACAACACCCTTCCGGAGCGTTGAAGCAGACTATCTCAAGACAATTTAGATGGATGGAAGTCCTCGATTCCATGCGTAACCTATTTCTGGATTGTTCCACAGGTTCTCCATGGTCGTGTTTGGTTTTGCGGGAATCTTCTGATTCAACGGTTCTTCAATCTCGGCGCGTACGAGGATGAAGCGCTCTCAGCGAAGGTCAAAAGCTTCTGGGTTTGGTGGCGTCGTTGGTGTTGAGATGTGCCGATTATGTCACCTATCATATACTACGATGCGTGGAGGAAAAGGTTGCGGACGAGGAGCTCTTTGAAGCGTTCAACGTGGCCCTTGTGGCTGGCGGTCCGATTAAGACCCCGCATCTCAGGCGCGCCGTGGACCGTCTCGAAGTGTCGAAAGGTCGATGGAAGCAAGTAGGAGACGAGAATGGAACTCTCAAAACCCAGAGGAAAAGACTTAGTCCGATTTCCTCTTTCAGTTATCGGTTCTTGGTGATTGACTCTAGCGGCACGTACGTGTCCGTGTCATGCACGCCGTCTAGCCTGCTGATTCTCGATTGGACTATCGTGGCGATGTGTTGTGGCGGCGGGTGCACGAAGCTTTTCTCCGTGTCGAGTTCGGTCAGGATATCTGCTTTGCCGAAGAGTAGGTGTACGCCCGAAACCTCCGGCAGTTGCAGCAGCTTGTTCATGAGTTNNCCTTTTCTTTCCCCGCTTCGCTTTGGACGAAGACGAAGGCTTTGATGGTTGGGCGGTCGGTGGGGGTCGGTCGATGGTACTGTGAGTCGATCGGGATTATCGTGCGCGTATCGACTACGCCTCCGCCATTCCGAATCTCCTCCAAAACAAGGTCCGCCACTTTCTTTCTTGGGTCGAGTTCTATTTCTTCTGATTCCATGGTAACGAGGAGGTCGAATTTGCCGGTTATGAGGTGAATTTCACGGACTTGTGGGAGGGCTTTCAGACGTTGCTGTACTTCTTGCTCGGACCCGGGTTCGGCTTTGATAAGGAGAAAGCTTCTCAAACGTTCTACACCTGGTCACGGTGTGAGGTGGAGCTGCAGCTGAGCGTGATATAAGGTCTCGGATGCGTCGACGCGTAGTGGGATTGGATTGGTTCGTATCGGAGTTTGGGAATCGGAGAGTGCTTAAAGGGGTTGAGGGGCTGGATTATTGGCGGATCGGGTGCGTCGAGTTTGAGGATTGTGTTAGGGATTACAGGGGCATCGGGGGTTGTTTATGGCGTAAGGGTGGCGGAGGAGCTGGCCATGAATGAAGTTGGGTTAACGATCGTCGTATCCGACGCTGCTAGAAAGGTGTTGGCGACGGAGATGCCCGAAGGAGTGGCGGTTCTGGAGAAATGTGGACGGGTATTGGGGGCGGGTGAGGTTGAAGCGGATGTTGCGTCTGGTTCTGCGAAGTTCGATGCCACGGTGATCTGTCCATGCTCGATGAAAACTTTGTCAGCCATCGCGAACGGCTACGCGAACAATCTGATCACCAGAAATGCCGATGTGGCCCTGAAGGAACACAGGAGGCTAGTTCTTGTTGTGCGTGAAACGCCGCTGAACGCGATTCATCTGGAGAACATGCTCAAACTCGCAAGGTTGGGTGTTGTAGTCATGCCCGCCAGTCCGGGTTTCTACTACAAGCCCAAGACCATCGACGACCTCGTGAACTATATCGTAGGGAAGGTAATGGATGCGGTTGGCGCCGAGTCGAACCTCTACAAGAGGTGGGGCAGTTGAGTTTCGAAGAGTTGGTGCATGTACTCGATGCCTAATACAGACCTGTCGAGGTCAATTAAGATCAAAATGTTCTTCAAGATTCAGTTAGTCAAGTCGTAAGTTTGCCGCAAGTCCTCTGCACCACTCGCGTTGAGCATATCGCGAGTGGGTTCTGTGCGATCTACTCGAGTCTCCGCAGTATGTGGTATCCGAATGGTGTTTTCACGATTGATGATGTCTGTCCTTTTTGAAGGGCGAACGCAGCTTGTTCGAACTCTTTAACCATCTTTCCTCTGCCAAAAGTGCCGAGGTCACCCCCGCGTTTTCGCGAGGGACAAAGGGAAACTTCTTTGGCGATGTTCGCGAACTTTTCGCCTTTTCCCAGCTTCTCCAAGACGCCCTGTGCTTCTTTTTCGGTTTTCACGAGAATATGGGCGCAATGAACTTCATTGGGCAACAGTGATCTCTCATTGCGAGTCATGAAAAGCGTGTTCAATTAAGCGTACCGGCAGATTTGCAGGATGTGCGACACATTATGGCGGATCATTCGCATTGGTGTGTGGGCGTACTTGATTCGAACCACATTGACGGAGAAGGACCGCGCAGCTTCTAAGACGGACCGACACAGAGCAGTGAACCATGATTTCCTTGGCCGAGTGTATCGTTGCGGCATGTCTGGCACTTTTCACAGTCATCAATCTAGACAATCTCTTGCGCTATAACGCGAGCCGCTCCGCGGCATCTTCAAAACCTGAAGTTGAGAAACGCATTGCGACGCCGCTGTTGCTGGCTGGAATTGGAACCATCGCATTCTTCGTCGAATCTTTTCTCTATGTAATCTTAGGCTATTGGGAAGACCTACGTGCCCTCGTGAGTTCCGTTGACATCGGGACGATGCGAATAGGACTGCTGGACTCTTTCGGCTCTTCTGTAATGGTTCTCGGATATGCAATTTTCATTTGGAGCGTACTCGTCAGAGGGAGGTATGCCACGTCGTGGCAGATGCTCGAGGATCATAAACTAGTGAACTGGGGACCTTACCGCTACGTTAGGCACCCTTCATACTTGGCATACTTTCTAATGTTCACAGGATTCTTACTATTGTGGCATAACTTTCTCGCCCTAATCCCATTAATCGCCGTTCCAGGCTACATCCTGCTAACATTCCGCGAAGAAGAAATGCTAGTAGCGAAGTTCGGAGAAAGATACATTCAGTACCAGAAACATGTCGGACGCTACTTGCCGAAGATACACTGGGCAAATCTCCCTAATCACGAAAACTAATCTGCGTTAGAAGTTTAGTCGTGCGTATGAATTCGCTGGCGCTATTCCTGTGACGATGGCAGGGTGCAATATCTCCGCAATGATTTCGAGGCCGTCTACGATGCGAGGTCCAGGACGATTGAAATACGCAGTACCGTTCACCGCGAATACTTGATGATTCCTTACCGCACGCAGGTTCTCCCAGCCTGCATGAGTTTTGAGTGTTCTCGATTCTTGAATTGTTCTTTCAAGGTTGAAACCGCAAGGCATCATGATCAGTATTTCCGGATCGTAATCGAGAACTTGCTTCCATTCGATTCGAAGTGATGGCTTTGACGGTCGCGCAAGTCTATCTACTCCGCCTGCTTTCGCTACCATTTCTGGAACCCAATGTCCAGCAGAAAAAACCGGGTCCAGCCACTCCAAACAGCCTACTTCGGGGCGGGACCGAACTTTCGTGACCATCTCTTCAACCCTCTTTATTCTACTTCGTAGTGCAGAGATGAGCTGCTCAGCTTTCTCTGTCCTTCCAGTGACTCGGCCTATTGTTAGTATACTATCCAAGATTTGCTCTAAGCTCGTTGGTTCAAGTGAGACTATCTTCCTTTCCCCATCCAGAATCTTGCACGCTGACTTGACCTCGGTGAAGGATGGAGCGCAGACTTCGCAGAGCTCCTGAGTTAATATGAGATCGGGATTTGCCTCTTTCAGCGCGTTCTTTTCTATGTGATAGACGCTGATGCCATTGTGGACTTTTCCACTAACCCATTCGTTCAGCGCCTTACTGCTGGCTGTGGCAGGGTCGATATCTATTGAGGTTAAGCATATTTTGTTCGCCACGTCAGGAGGATAATCGCAGTCATGGGAGACCGCTACGAGCTCCTCACCTAGACCCAATTCGTAAAGGATCTCAGTAGAGCTGGGGAGCAGAGAGACTATTCTCATAGCAACGCCTAATGGGGCACAACGATTAAAGTGATATCTAGTCTTTTTGCGGAATGGCGTGGTTTTAGAGCTATGAAGGGTACTTGTTCGCCTCTACGTATGCCACCGCAGCTTCGTCGAGGCGGCCTAGGTTTACCAGGGCGAGACCTTTGTGATACAAGGCTCGCACAAAGTCCGGTTTGATTTTGAGGGCCTTGTCAAAGCATGGTAGTGCTTCCTCATAACCTTCCAAATTGCTTAGAACAACGCCCTTATCGTCCCATGCTTCCGCATAGTCCGGATTGAGTTTGAGCGCCTCTTCAAAGCATTGAAGTGCCTCCTCGCAACGAGCCAGATTGTCTAGAGCGACACCTTTGTTATCCCATGCTTCTGCATGGTCAGGTTTCAGTTTGAGCGCCTCTTCAAAGCATTGAAGTGCTTCTTCATCGCGTTCCAGTTTGCTTAGGGTGAGACCTTTGTTGTACCATGCTTCCACATCGTTTGGGCTTACTCTGAGTGTTTCTTCGTAGGTTGCCAGAGCTTGTTCATCTGGATTCAATTTGCTTTGACCTGCACCCTTGCTTTCCATGCTTACGCAGTCCAATTTGAGCCAAGTGCCGCCTCATATTTCAATAGCAGCGATTCTTTGCGCAGGATGCGAGTAACATACTCAGATCCAACGGTTTTCACATGCACTTTGAAAAGTCGATTTGCGTGTGCGCGGGCGTAGCGTGATACACGAATGTTAATGGTACTCCATGTGCTGCTGAGCTCATTTGAGTTTGATTAGCTTAGCTGCTACGATGCCGCCAATGAGATACAGAATTAGTTGGGAGAGTGTCCATGCCGCAAGCAGTCCCGTTGGGAGGTTAATTAGCAAATACATTGTTAGGACAACCGGGATCTCGGCTAGGAGAAAGACAATCGCGCCGAATTTCAAACCATTCTTGATCGCTCGTTTCTCTCCTATCGCTTTCCCTAGCTTTTCATAAGCAAATCCGAAAATGGCCCAGCTCACTATAGCAAACGCTGCCGAGTAGTAGTAGAATTCTGCAGGCGGCCGTCCAGCGGTGGGCATCAGTATCTTGCTCCACACCGAAAAATAGGCAGGGTCCAGGTAATAGCCCATCGTGAGCATGGACTCGATTGTATGCACCGCTTGCCCAATCACTGTCAAGGCAACAGCTGTTAGCGCAATTCCTCGCCAATCGGTCATCTTCAAAGCCTTGAACGAAAAAGGGCGCCTTGAATGTTTTAGCGATTTGGTATTTACGGCAATGACTTGCTGATAACCACGACGAGCTATGAGCCGATTATCACATAACCGTAGCTGCTGAGACGGAGTAGGTCGGCGGTAGCCATTGCGCTGAGCTGCCAGCTCTTACGTTCATTGACGCTTGAGAACAGCTGTCCCATTCGTGTGCCGACATACAAGCCGACGGTTTCGAGGTGATCAGTCGCAGATCCTTCTCTGTGGCAACCCAGGTGAGCGTTCTTAGTTGGTAGGCCATTGTTAAGTTTCTTCCATGTCCTACCGACGTTGGAGGTTTCGTATACTGAGAAGTCGCGATTTGCTGCAACCCGAAAGAAATCTCCCCGTTCTGGAACCACACAGAACGTTTCAGATTCTTGTGGATGCGCTGCCATCGGAAAACCAAACCCGCTAGGTAATCCCTTGAAGATCTCAAACCAGTTCTCGGCAGCGTCGCACAATGAGTTAATTTGATCCAGCGCCATTTCGGGGAGCAGCCTTGTCACGTAAACCTTAGGCTCCAACTTCGATCTTCCATTGCTTTCGAATCACCACGAAATTACTATTGGTGCTCGACTGCGTGTTTAAAAGAGGCAGGAAAAGATTGCTGGGAATGAACTAGTAACCTGAGCACTGGCACCAATGCCTCTTTGGAATTTAGTATTGAGTGGTTACCCAGCCTCTGGGAAGACTGTGCTCGCCAAGCGCCTTGTCTCTGAGAACCGTGGTTTTGTGCGATTGAGCGTAGACGACTTGAGGAATATGTTCTTCGGACCTGTCGAGCCGCCGAAGGATGAGGAATTCATTTACAATTGCCTGGCCGCATTACGCGATCTGGCGCTAAGAAGCGGGCGCAGTGTGGTGTTGGATTCCACAGCGCCTAGAAATTCAACTCGCCAATTCCTTCTCAAAACGAGGGTGGAGGGCGTGACTAGGCTTGTCGTGGTTTTGATGGTTGAGAAGAACGAGCTAGAAGGTCGCAACAGGGAGAGAGGAATGATGGGGGCAGTCGAGGCGTGGGATAAGGCTTGGGAAAAGCCACCCGCAAACATGCCCGTCATGAAATTCAGAAATAACTCGCTCNNTAACTCGCTCGCTGAACTCGAAACTAGCTACTACGTTCTCACAGACCTTCTCAAAAGTGAAGTCAATCCTTATCGAAGGAGATTCATCGCTAACCTATTCCCGAGAATTACATGACAATGCAAGACTTCCGCTTTCGAATTCCGTATTGACTTACGCAAGGTGCCATGTGCAATCGCAATCAACTAGGGAGTACATTAGGTTAGGAGAAGATTCATTAAACATGCAAACCCCTCGAAGTACGAGAACTTGTAATTCTGTGAAAGCGGTTCGAATGCCCGCTCAAGAAAAACCTGAGAAGATATGTGGAAAAGAGACGATAGCCCTCGCGGGTTTNNACCCGCGGTTGTTAGAGCGTACCTCGTCTAACTGACCAGTATCTCGCTCCGATCGGTCGACAGTCTCCTCAAGGAAATTTCTTTTGACTTTGATATGAATCGAACTGGGATCCCAAGGTATTTCACAATGCAAAGGACATGAGAAAAACGTGATTGCCGTTTGCGCATCTTGTGAGATTTGATGTGTTCAATCACAAATGACGATTTGGATTGTAGGCTTAATACCTGCTATAAGCACGGATTGAGGTGGCGCCGGGGTAGCCTAGCTAGGTAAGGCGACAGAGTCCACCGCAAGCGCGTATATGGACGTTGAACCTCGAGATCTGCTGTTAGAAATGGGCCAAGACAGCTGTTGGTCCTCTGGGCCTCGTGGGTTCGAATCCCACCCNNATTCTCTCACTAGCCTTCTGGATGCAAAAACAAGGCTACAGACCCTCAACCATTCGAAGCTGCGTCAGAACCCTAAAGGCAGTAGCAAAAAGAACTAACCTACTAGAGCCGGAAGCTGTCAAAATCTACTTGGCTTCTGCAAATGTCAGCTTAGGCAGGAAAGAGAAAGTCTGCCAAGACCTAGCGAGACTATACAAACTAAAACAAATCCCGTTTGAGGCACCAAGATACTACAGAGTAGATACTCTGCCCTTCGTCCCACTCGAAGCCGAAGTTGACCAACTCATCTCAGCCTGCGGTAGCAAGACAGCGACGTTCCT
>PMBQ01000325.1 GCA_003152955.1 Candidatus Bathyarchaeota archaeon | reverse complement strand
AAAATACTCAGTCAATTCTTGACAAGATCACAAAACCCTTAAGTTGTGACGGATGGTCATACTCATACCCAAGTTCAAGCAGACGGCGTACATGCTCGATGCGAACCTTAGGAATGGCCTTCCTTCCGGTTGTTGGGTCTGCGTATTGGGCCCAGGAGTAATGTAAGTCCCGCAATTTGCTGGCCAAAAGCGGTGGGGCCTCACCTGTAGAATAAGCATCTTCAAGAATTTGAATAGCTTCTCTTGCCATGCGGTTGTACNNAGCAGGTCCTTAAAGGAATCCTGTTGTTCCGCCCTAAAGGCGGCGTGTACCATTCGCAAAGCGCATACTGGATCAGAAGGGTTTTGTCGGAACTTCTCCCATATATTTCGGAGCGTCGTTTTGCGATTGGCAATATCCTTGACATCGACCCAGCCATCAAATGGGAAACGAAAGGTGACCTTAATGACGTCGACTGTTCTCTCAGTGCCTTGATCGCTGCCTACGCTTTGCGGCTCTGCCGACTGACTGGTGCGGTGATTCTTGAGTTCTGCGTATGCCGAAACAAGTAGTTGCGGCTTAGCCGTTGCCGCTTCGAGTTGATTGGGGTTCTTGTCTGGATGGTGTTGAAATATAGCACGGCGATACGCTCGTCGCAGTTCCTCATCAGTACAGGCCGGCGGCACACCAAATAGTCCGTAAAGCGAGTCCCTGTTTGTCATATGTGTAGTTGATCGAGAGTGAAGAATAATTGCGTCTTGGTTGCAGATCGGAAGCTGCCAATAGGGAATCGGCTTAAGTTCCTGCCAATATGTATCAAACGGCGCGAGATGGTTCGTGCTGGAATTTAGTGTGCAATGTCGAGGTGCTGGCAGTGCCGGTGATCGCAGATGTGACTGGATCTCGCCGCAACGTACGCAACGGTTTATCGCATCATGGACAGTGTAGCGCGGTTTGCCGAGCCAGTGCGGGCAGAGCCAGAGACTGTCCGACTCTACCCAGCTACACCGTCCCGGGATCGGCGCTCAGGTGGCTCCGCAGCGTTGCCTTATCCTCCGCCACAAGCCTGGGCAGTGTAACACAGGTAAGAACACGACGGCAATTCGTTACTACCGACCGAACCGAACATTTGAGCTGGGAATCTTCAAACCAGCGAGTTTGAGGAATCCCAAACCAGCGTAGACACCCACACGCAGTACCCGAACAAGTTGTGACCTCGCCCGTCAGGAGAAGATGGATATAGGGTCGATAGATCACTTTCATATTCTTCGCGCGTGCGTTTACTGTAGTTGCGGGCGGGCATGTAGATGGCTCTTGACTGCGCCAGTCCGACATGTAGGGTGAGTGGGTCTTCTTCGGTTGCTACCGGCATCTTCCTCCTTGGGGCGAAAGTGTACCACGGTTTGGAAAAATGCCGGTTGGCAGGAATTATGCGAGGAGTAGCTGATAGACCGATACTGTTGAAAAAGTCGGGGTTTGACAAGTGCTCAGACGGGTTGTGGGCCGGTAACGGTTACCTTCTCAAGACCTGCCAGCGAGGTACTTCCAGCTTGGCTGGATGAAACTACTTCTTGAGGTCTCTCAGAAGGAGGCTAAGCGCTTTGTCGTATGCAGCTCGGTTCTCCCATTGGCAGAAATCACCTATGTGACGCGTACGTCGAATGTCGGCGGCCCATGCTTCGCTCGTTTCCATGACTGCTTCGTCAAGGCGAATTGGGAACAGAATTACCCTACCACTCTTTCTTTCGTCCTCAAATGCAGTTTCGACTTCCTTCTCTACCCAGCTGCTAACTACTGATCGAGCCGAGAGAATCAGCAGGAGTTTCTCGTTCAAGTGAATAGCTTGGTCAATAGAGGGGCGAATACGGGAACCGATTCTCATATCCTCTGGAGCAAACCAGCAGCTTACGCCGTACGTCCTTAAGTCCGAGTATAGACGTCTCGCGAAAGTTTCGTCGGCGGAAGAGTGGCTGATAAAACAAGAGTTGAAGTCTATCGCCTTCGCGGTAGCGGCAAGCGACCGAACATACTCGACGAATACATGTGGAGCGCCGCAGCCGCGAAGAAACGTTTCAGGAATCTGTCCTCTCGACCAGAAGATGCTACTGATATCCAGATTGGCCTGTTCATTGAAGTAGACATGGTCCAGGCCTTTGGCCTGGCTAAGGTCACACTGCGAGATTGCCGTGGCAAGCATCGTTGCCTCGCTGAAGTCGGCACCACTAAGGTAAGTTATAAAGAACCGCGCGCTGTCAAGATCAGTCTTTGAAAGATTCGCATCTATCATATGGCATCCAGAAAAGTCTGCTCCGCACAGCTCGGCCTCGCACAAATCAGCTCCGTATAGATTCGCACCTCCAAATTCAGCGCCATTTAGTTTGGTTCTCCGNNTTGATGAATCGTGCGCGGTTCAATACCGAATTGGTGAAATCAACACCCTCCAGGTTAACACCGCTAAGGTTGACACCTGTCAAGTTCATACCGCATAGGCTTGCGCCACTGAGGTCGGGGCCGTTTTGCATCTTCCCGCCCTCTCCTATTCCATTTAGGCCGATGAACTGACCTCCACGTTCTGGATCTTCAAAGCTCCCTTTCTTCCAGGCGTTCCATGTATCTACCCCTTCTCCTATCTTACACAGGTGTTCACTAACTGCCATGTTCCATCTCCCCCCAAGACGCGGAAGACAAGCTGCTGCACCAAAGCAAACTCCACGGGGTTGGTCAATCGGAGCGGTAGATTCGCCGCCCGTGCCAGAGGCATGGAATGCCATTGAAGAGATGATTCCGCTGGCTTAG
>PMBQ01000448.1 GCA_003152955.1 Candidatus Bathyarchaeota archaeon | reverse complement strand
CATCCGATGAAGCCAATGTCATAGCCTCCATGAGCGAAGTCCGACTTTGGAGGAGCCGTCGACGCGAATAGCCGATTCGACAGTTGATCGAAGTTCACATAGAACAATTTCGCGTCGATGCCCAATGCGATCAAGTTGCTAGTGATAATACTCGCGTATTGTCTCCTAACGACGTTTCCTCCAGTGGGTGCGATCAGCGTCACGGAAAACAGGCCTGGCGCTTGGGCGTATGTGTTGGTGAATAGAACTGGTACTGCGCTCGAAGCAGTTACGTAGATCAGAATAGCTAAAGCAATACCTTGAACGATGTACTTTAGAGATCTGTTTGACATTTTCAAATCACGTGTAAGAAGATCTCCAAAAACTGTATTTATGCTTTCCCACAAAAGTTATGATTCTAGCTTGTTTTTGTGTCCTTCGGAGCCTAAGCAACTTCGCGCCCAATCAGATAGAGCACTCACTGTAATTGACCGAAAGTCGATTGCGAGTCGAACGCAAACGTTAATTGCGTAACAGTTCGTGCACTTCAAGGCAAGGGTGAAGTTTGGCTAGCCTGATCAGTTACATAATCCGCCGCGTCCTTTTCATGATTCCAGTGTTTCTAGGCGTTGCGATTCTGACCTTCGGCGTGGGAAATGCGGCAGGGAACCCGATTGATCTCATCCGAGCAGGACTGAAGTATCCAAGCCCTGCGGTATTAGAGGCGCTAACCCGCTACTATCACCTTGACCGACCTGTTTGGGAACGGTTCCTTTACTGGCTCTGGGATCTGCTTCATGGGAACCTGGGCGTGTCAATTTCAGGCAGACCTGTCCTTTCTCAAATCGGTCCTTGGACAATTACGACTTTGGAGCTTCAAATTCTATCATTGCTTCTAGCGGTCGTGATCGGCATACCTGTGGGTGTCTACTCTTCGAAGCACCAATACTCAAAAATGGATTATGCGATTACCACGACCGCTATTTTCGGCTACTCTATGCCGACTTTTTGGCTCGGAATAATGCTGATTGTTGTCTTCTCTCTTGATCTTGGCTGGTTACCCAGCAGTGGAGCGGCCAGCGTGAGTTACCTTTGGTGGGGGAACCCTTTCCTCGATTGGCTTGCACACCTAATCCTGCCTACACTAGTACTGACATACGTGGGGCTGGCTACTATTGTACGCCTTGTGCGTGCCAATATGCTGGAAGTCATGAGGCAAGACTACATTCTGGCCGCGCGAGCGAGTGGGTTGAGTGAACGCACGGTCACATATCGATACGCGCTTAGAAATGCCATTAGTCCAGTTGTCACAATCATCGGACTCGGGTTCGGCGCAGCCCTGGGCGGTGCACCCGCGCTTGAAACGACTTTCTCTTGGCCGGGGTTGGGTTATGCGTTTACCCAAGCGGCTCTCACTCTCGACATTCCTCTCGTTGAGGGAATAACTATAATCATCACTTTGATGGTCCTGATCGCCAATTTGATCACAGACCTCGCGTACGCGTTTCTTGATCCGCGCGTCACGATTGAGTGAGGGTTTGTTCTTGCCAGAAGAACGTGGGAAGCGTGGAGCAAGTCAGTNNTTCTTCGTCGCGGTCGCCTTGTTGGCCCCCTACATCGCTCCGTATCCAGCTCGAAGCTATTTGCCCCTATACGAAGGAGATGCTGGCAGCCCCCCGTCATTCAAGCATCCGTTTGGGGTTGAAGATTCTGGGATAGATGTTTTCAGCGAAACCATCCATGGAACAACGAACGATCTTTACGTGGGACTTGCTGCAACCTTGATTACTACCCTCATAGGTGTTGCTGTGGGTGCAGTGGCAGGATACTTCAAGGGAGCAATATCGGACGTACTACTTGGACTGACACAGGTCTTCTTCGTCATCCCAGTTCTTCTCCTAATTCTATTATTCGCAAGAGTCTTCTCCGTTCTGGTTTTCAGGGGCTTGGGCCTCACGCTGATCGTCCTCATACTCTCGTTCTTTGGATGGTCGTCTATCGCGTTCATTGTAANNAGAGGAGAGACGCTCAGGTTGAAGGAGATGGAGTTCATCCAAGCTGCCCGAGCTCTAGGCGCCAGCTCCTATAGAATATTGTTCAGGCATATCGTTCCCAACATTCTATCGCCAGTAATCGTGGTCGCTACCTTGAACATCGCAGGATTCATCTTGACGGAGGTAGTTGTGAGCTTCTTGGGTTTTGGTGACGCGAACACATCAACTTGGGGTCTACTGCTGAACGAGGGCTTTTCTTTCATTCGGACAGATTGGTGGGTTTCCCTGTTTCCAGGTATAGCCGTCGTAGTCTGTGTCCTCGGTTTCAATGTGATGGGCGACGGGTTATCGGATGCGCTCAACCCTAGGTTGCGTGAATGAGAGAGGGTTGCGCAATGGTTGAAAAACTGCTTGAAATCTCCAACCTGCGCACCTACTTCTTCACCGAAGCTGGCGTCGTCAAAGCTGTAGACGGAATCTCCGTAGAAGTTAACAAAGGAAAAACAATTGGTCTAGTCGGAGAATCCGGGTCAGGAAAGTCAGTCACAGCCCAGTCCGTTTTACGCATAGTTCCTCGTCCAGGGCGCATCGTCGATGGATCGATCAGATTCGCAGGTGAAGACCTACTATCAAAGTCAGAAAATGAAATGCGTAAGCTCCGCGGACCCCAAATGGCGATTGTGTTCCAAGACCCAACGACCTCACTCAACCCAGTTTATACCGTCGAGAAGCAGCTAACAGACATCCTGATGCTCCACAAGGATTTGACAAAGGCTGAGGCTTCGAAAACTGCACTATCCCTCCTCCAGCACGTTGGCATTCAGGAGCCTGAGAAAC
>PMBQ01000308.1 GCA_003152955.1 Candidatus Bathyarchaeota archaeon | reverse complement strand
AACCCATATCATGATAGAGGGGCAGCCAGCTGACGATTTTGTCCAAATCATTCAACCCTATCGCCTGGCCATAATACTCTACGTGTTGAAGCACAGCCCGATGTGATAGCAGTACCGGTTTCTGGAGTCCGGTTGTTCCGGACGAATGTTGAAGCAGTAAGGGATCACTTCTTCTTATGGAATTGTGAACAGCCATTAGATGTGCCCGAGCCTCTTCGTTCACTCTTCGTTCTTCATCCCATTCCAAAGGGAAATGTAGACCTTTGATTGTACTGTTCTCCTTTTGGACCAGCGGTGTAATCGGCGGCTCGAGTTCTCTCTCTGTCAGGATCCAATCGAGTCCGGACCGTTGGGACATCCCTTCAAGGCCTTGACGGAATTTGTCGGGATGAAGCCGGGGGTTCGGATACGCGAGAATGGCAGGTATGGCTCCAACGTTCGTTATTGCCATGTATAGTGGGTACAAATACTTGTTGTGCCGCATGACAATCGCACAAACATCGCCTTTCACAATTCCATTTTCCAATAGACTCACAGAAAGACTCTCTGCAACAGAAATAAGATTTGCGAATGTCCAGCGGTATGGCTCTTCGCCGGCAACCCAGTGGATTATCGCATCTCTGTCCGGATGTTTTTCAGAGTTCGCGCACCACCTATTCCAGAGTATTTCACTTCGAGTATTCACAGGCTTCCCGAAGAAAGTGAACTATAGAACACTTCTCCTCACACAAACGAGGCGAATGCAAAGTGTCCTGCGTCAGGACATCTCCAAAACAGAGGCGTACTCTCGGCTGATGTCGATCGTCCTGGACTCCCACGCCGCTGTCATCGCAGCAAAGCTTGCAAGCGTGACATTCACAAGCTCGTCGAATGGTATTAAGGGAGCGCCCCCTTTGACCAAACTTTTTAAATACGATTCCAATTCTGCCTTGTGGCCTTTGTCCTGCCCAAACGTCCGGAATCTTCCGAATCCTTTGAAACCATGGCCGGTGGTAAGTCGGAAGTTATCAATCGTCAGGACACGCCCCTGACTAAAAACCTCCAGCTTCTCCTTTGGAAACTTCTTTGATCCATTCGCAAAGTAGTTGACGGTTCCAATTGATCCATCCTCGAAGGACAGGGTGATACACATCTTGTCTTCTCGAATGGTAACATCCCTACCCATCATAGATGCTGACACTGATTTGATCTTGCTGCCCGTCAGGAAGACCTGAAGATCCNNATCCTGCAACCAATGCCCTGGTGGTATTGCACCGGCGTTGATGGTCATTGACATCGCAAGCGGTTCGCTCCTTCCTTTCAAGAGAGCCTTGGTCTTGACGGCGTGTGGACTGAAGCGTCGATTGAACCCCACCATGACATCGGTCGCCTCCCGGGCGGCCATTGCCGTGACGATCCCCTTCAATTCCTCGACATTCATTGCAAGGGGCTTTTCGACAAACACTCTCTTCCCAGAGGCAAGAGCTTCGCACGTCAAGCGGGCATGCAAGTGATGACCAACAGCAATAAGGACAGCACTTACATCCGGGTCATGCAGAATGTCAGTATAGTCAGTTGTAGCGTTCGCCGCCCCAAATTTACGAGCGGCATAGGCGGCATTCGCGCCGTCGAGGTCGGCCACGTAGGAAATTCTCGCTGGCAACCTCGACAAGGCTGGCAGCAAAGTCATCTTGGAGAAGTTCCCTGCACCAATCACGCCCACCGTAGCAACTAAGACCTTACTTGCGGCGAGAACACGGGGGTAGTTCACTCGAGTTCGTGCATCTCTATCCTCCGGATAGATCAAAACTACACCGAGGGCCTCCCGGTCATTCAGGATCACTTGGTATGCTCTTTCGACGTCCTCTAACTGGAATCGATTCGTAATCAGCGGCTTGACATCAAGCCTTCCTGATGCCATCATTTGCAGGACGGCTTCAAAATTACGTTGCTCCGTCCAGCGGACAAACTCGAAGGGATAATCAATCCCTTCCTGTTCATATCTCGGATCATATCGACCCGGGCCGTAGGAGCATGAAACCTGAAAAGTGAGCTCCTTCTCGTAGAAATCAGCCCTCTGAAGATCCAAGGGAACGACCCCGACAAGGACTATCCTTCCTCGTTTCCTGGAGATCTGGGCTGCGATGTGCATAATATCGTCAGCCTTCGTCGATGCAGCGACGATAACCCCGTCGGCGCCTTTGTCCTCCGTCCAAGCTCGGCATGCCGAAAGGACATCGCCTCCCGCATTGGGATTCACTGTGCGGACACCGAACGCCTCCGCCAACTTCAGTCTTGAAGGATTGACATCTATACCAAGGACATCACAACCGCTCACCCGCAGCAATTGGATCGTAACCAGACCTATGAGACCAAGCCCATAGACAACCACCCTCTCGCCCAATGTTGGCTGAAGGAGTCGAATGCCGTGGAGAGCAATACTCGCCAAGACTGTGAAAGAGGATTCTTCGTATGAGACATTTTCAGGGATATGGGCACACAGATTCGTCGGTACAACGACGATCTCTGCGTGAGGACCATTGCTTATGACCCTATCTCCTCTCTCGAATCCTCTGACTGCCGATCCGACCTCCAGTATCTCCCCTGCGTTGCAGTATCCTAGTGGTAATGGTTCATCCAAGCGATTGAAAACAGCACCTACCGTCGCCAGAAGGCCGTCGGTTCGCGCCTTGTCCAATACCTGACGGACTTTCTCCGGCTGCGATTTCGCCTTTGCCAGCAACGATGCTTGCCCAAATTCCATCAACATTCGCTCAGTGCCAGCAGAGATCAGAGTAGCATGAGTGGCAATCTGTAACATTCCCGATCTCGAAGCCGGAGAAGGAACATTATGGACAGACGTCTGGCCGTGTCTCAGGTCTTGCAGCACTTGTTTCATAGGTCTTCTCTTTGCTTTTCGCCTCCCTGATCATACAGGGATCTCAACCTGCCGGACTTCGAGCTACATTTTGCAGACTGGAAGTCGGCTACATTGCTCCAACCGTCATTCCACTTTGCTCCTCTTAGCGATCGATAAACTGCCGCGCCCACAATTCAAAGGTCAGAAGTTGCCAGATCTGATACGACCAATCGTATCGACCAGCGTAGAAGCTGTCGAGCAAGTCTTGTACTCCCCTCGGTTCAAAGAACCCGCGACTCCGAATACATGCTGGAGACAATATATCATTCACCATATCTCTTAGGTCGACCCGTAACCAACGACTAATTGGTGCACCAAAACCGGCCTTCTTCTGTCGAAGGACTTCTCGGGGGAGGCAGGATGCCATTGCCTTTCGAAGGACGTACTTCGTCTCAGGCTTCAATCGGCCTGAGATTTTCATGGAAGGCGGGACATTCCAGGCCACGAATTCAAACAGATCCTTATCCAAGAATGGAACGCGAATTTCGACGGATGAAGCCATGCTCATCTTGTCGTTGTATGCCAGGTTGAGGCTTGGCATGAAGGCTTTTGTATCCAAATGAAGCATCTGATTCAGAAAATCGACATCTCTCACTTCGTCGAACAACGCCATGTGGTGATGCAGGGAGTCGCTCTGCGCTAAGTCGTTCTTCAGCCATGGTTGATACAGTTGGTTTTTCAGTGATTCGTCACAGTAGACACTGTTCATTACGAATGCATCCCTATCAGACAAAGAGGCACTTCGAGCCATCTTTTTCGCCAGGCGCATTATCCCTTTGAACTGTGATGCTTCGAGTGAGGGCAGACTGAGAATCGCTGGTTCGAAGACCGTTCTTCTCCACCATTTAGGCATGAACCGATAAAGTCTGGCCCAATAGTGAGCATAGTATTTTCGATATCCCCCAAACACCTCATCTCCTCCGACTCCAGATAGAAGGACGGTCACTTCCTTCTTTGCCTCAGCACAAACCAGATAGGCAGTGATCAATGCCGGATCTGCTACCGGTTCGTCCATGTGGTAAATCAGCTTCGGGAGTAGCTCGGTAACTTCGGGATCAACGATGATCGTCGTCTGTCGGCATCCAAAATGAGCTGCCGTACGCTTTGCGACCTCAATATCATCTAAGGTCATCTCTCCGCGAGAATACTTCTGTTCAAATCCAATGGTATACGTAAATGGTGGATGGGATGAAACCTCTGACATTACAGCCACAATCGAACTAGAATCCAACCCAGCGCTGAGAAAGGCACCAAGTGGGACGTCACTAAGCAATTGTTCCTTTACAGCTCGCTTGAAATGATGCCTAACGCCTTCCACCATCTCGTCCGAAGAAATAGGATAGAGATAGTTCTTTTGAGGCCAGGTCGGTTCCCAATACTTCTCCAGGCTGAGACGCCCGTCCTTCCACTCCGCGAAGTGCCCTGCAGGCAACTTGCTGATATCAGTATAGATCGTTCGAGGTTCTGGGACCCATAAAAAGGTCATGTATTGGTCGAGAGAACTGGTGTCTACCTCCAGACAATGATCTGGCAGCACAGTAAACGCTTTTGCCTCGGAAGCAAACGCCAACTGACTACCACGCACTATGTAGTAAAGTGGTTTGATTCCGAAATGATCCCGAGCTAGAAAGAGGGTTTTCTTAGATGAATCCCAAATCGCAAATGCGAACATGCCTCTTAGTCTCTTAAGACATTGACTCCCACTCTCCTCGTACAGATACAACAGGGCCTCAGTGTCGCTTCCGGATCTGAATGCATAGCCCTTCAGTTCTAGTTCCTTCCGCAAAGCCGGATAATTGTAAATCTCACCATTATAGACAACAGTATATCTTTTGCTAAGCGTAGACATCGGCATATGACCGGCACTTGACAAGTCCAAGATCGACAGCCTGCGTGACCCTAGACCCACTGCACCTAGCTTTCCCCTCTCTTCCCAGAACAGACCAGAATCATCAGGCCCACGGTGGGCCAACAAATCGCACATCTGCCGGAGGGTTGACTGAGTGCCCCAGTTGCATGTACCCGCAATCCCACACATGATGGTTTTTCTTCCTGGCAATTGGCCAACGATCGCGTATCGTGGCGAGTCAATGTCAACAGTTGCAAAAAGTTATTCAAGCGACTGCAATGACTCTACGATGTCTTGAGCCTTTTCTTAGTCCACGATGTCTTGAACCTTATCATCTCGTCATATCCAGTGAGGTCTCTCGGAACATCTGGAAAGCATTCTTGCTCGTGCTCTCATCATTGATGAAGGACTGCGCATACTCCATCGCACGGTTGGATCTATCCTCAAATTCATCTTCATTCATTTGTACCATTACTTCGAGGGCCCTTTTCCATTGGGAGACGTCCGAGAGGGAGATGTCCCACCCAACTCCGTTTTCCGCCAAATTGCGCCAAGGTGTTGTATCGCTTATGAGAACAAGGCAACCAGCTGTGAGAGCCTCGAGGATAACATGTCCAAAATTCTCACCTCTCGTTGGTAAGATGAACAGATGATACCCTGCAAGGACGCTAGCTACTTGATTAGGCAGTACTTCTCCCTTGAAAGTCACAGTAATGTTCTTCTTTAGTGCACTAATGCTCTCTTGACATTCGGCCCAGTACCTAAGATCCTCAATAGGTCCATAGATATCAAAGCTAATGTCTCCTCTTAGATCCTGCAGAAGATTAAGGGCCATGTGAAGGTTTTTTACCCGAGTGATTCTTGACAAGAATACGATTCGGAGCTCCAGCCCCTTTTTTGCTGATGCGTGCGCAGGTTTTCTGGTCGCGGGGGACCGAGACGGGATGTTCGGCGAGAGGAAAATCCGTTCTGTCGATACTGCTGTGTTCTTCATGATGCGACGGATCTCCGCTATTTCTTCTAATCTCGTTGCTTGCCACACAAGGTTGTCGTATAAGCCCATGATACCAGCCAATTTGAGGAACGATCTCTTTTTCCACGACTTCAGCCCAAGTGCTCCTGGCGAAAACTCCCCTCGTGGGGCAAGGATGATCGGCCTGCGCGGAATCAATCCGGATCTCCTCAAACACAAGATTCTGATTGTCAAAGGCGAAAAGAAGCCATTT
>PMBQ01000302.1 GCA_003152955.1 Candidatus Bathyarchaeota archaeon | reverse complement strand
AGGTTTTGGTAAGCCAGTGGAAGAGCGGATATTTGGTAGCATGGAAAACCTGATTGCTGCCATCAAATCGCGAACGTTTCGAATCGAGGATGCCTCGGTTGCTGAAGTCAATGGAAAGGTCGTGGGCTATGTTATATTTGAGAATCGTGAAGATTCGATTGAGCTCGTCGACATTGCGGTCGCGGGTACTTTTCAAAAGCAGGGCGTGGGCAAAGAAATGGTTGAGTTTGTGGAAGCTCGAACTCGTGCCCAGGGCAAGAGCGCAGTAACGCTCGGGACTAGTCGGAGCGCCACCGGCATTCCTTGGAAGTCTGTGGGGTGGTGGAAGCATCTTGGGTTTCGAGAAACTGGCGAAGAATGCAATGAATAGACTCGCGGTTTCGGCGGATCAGAGATAAGGATGAGAAAAGATCTCTAATCCGCACTCTGTAATAGAAGATAGGAGTTACGCAGTTGGCCGAAAAGCGTTTGGCCGAGACTGATTTTCTCTTTTTTATCCGTCCGTACAATGAACCCACCAAGATGCAATGACATAGACTACATCGACTTCCTTGTAGCCACTCAGAAATCATTCACGTGTACCGAAGCTGCGAGGTCTCGATCTTCAGATGGGCACGACGATTCAACGCCGGTCACCGATCCCCCTCCACCAGCTCACGACAGCTTCACCCGCCTTCTGGAGAGACTGCCTGCAGATTCCGAGGCGCTCTGGGACGACGCGAAAAAGATCATCGCAAACGCTGCGAATGGCTCACTGATTGTCGACGATACGACGCTCGATAAGCCGTACGCGGAGAAGATGGATTATGTAACGTACCACTGGAGCGGAAAGCACCATGGAGTGGTGAAGGGGATAAATCTCATCACCACATTGTGGAGCGATGGTAGCGCCCTCATTCCATGTGACTTCAGGCTCTACAATGCGTCGAGGGATGGTCTCACCAAGAACGATCACTTCCGGGATATGCTCTTGGTTGCAAAGCAAAGAGGGATGGAACCAAGATACGTTCTCTTCGACAGCTGGTACTCGAGCATGGAGAATCTCAAACTTATCGCTGGAGAGCTCGGTTGGCATTTCTTCTTTTGCCTGAAGGAGAATAGACTGGTCAATCCGACAGGAAGAAAGAAAGGAAACAAACCAATCAAGGATGTGGAGATACCACATCAGGGAGGCGTGGTACTTCATATGAAGGGATTCGGAATGGTCAGGGCGTTCAGGACAGTCTCCAAGAAAGGAGACGTTGAATACTGGGCTACAGATGACCTTGAGATGAAGGAAGGGAAGTTTGGTGCGGCCCCCTCTACAAGGAGAACACCCCAAGCTTCATACTTGGAACAGCGAGGAGGAGAACAGTAGAGCATGCCGTACAGGAGCAGATGGTCAGTCGAGCAGAAGATCGCCATAGTCATGGAGTCGCTCAACACGAACATCTCCGTGGCTGAGCTCTGCAGAAAACATAACGTGACGCCCAATGCGTTCTACGGATGGAAGGAGAAGTTCCTGGAGGCAGGTAAGCTTGCCCTGGCTGGATCATTGAAGACTGGTCCTGGTGACGAGCTTGCAGCAGAGAATGATAATCTCAAGAAGCTCATCGGAGAACTCACGATCGCAAATTCTGCTTTAAAAAAAGCGCTGACGCAAGGAGGGAGGAGAAGATGATGGCGGTCGAAACAATGCTCGAAGATGGATTCAGCTTGAGGAAAGCATTAGACTACTCCGGCTGCTCGAGGAAGATGTACTACCACAAGACGATCCCACGAATGGTTCAACCTGATCCCTTGGTCGTGGAGAAAGTGAAACAGATCGCGCTCGATAGACCGACGTTTGGAACTAGAAGAATGGCTGCGATGCTGAGGAGAGAACTCCGCGTCCCGATCAACAGGAAGAGAGTAAGAAGGATATTCCACCATCTCAACTGGATTGAACCAGCGAAGAAGAAGAGCGCGATAATCAGATCGTCTACAAAGCTCGTCAAGGCAACAAGGCCGTACGAGCTCTGGGAGACAGATATCACCTTTGTATGGTGTGGCATAGACGGATGGTGCTATTTGTTCAACACGCTGGACGTCTTCCAGCGGGAGTGGCTTGGATACGCTTTCGACACCAATGCAGTGAAGGAGAATGCGATAATGTCCGTCAACAACGCCCTAGCTTCGCATCCGCGTCTAGACGTCGGCAATCTCACGCTCCGGTGTGACAACGGGTCGCAGTACAGGAGCAAGGCATTCAGGGAGTCGATGAAGGCTCTCGGGATAAAACTGGAATTCATCTACTACAATACTCCGGAGCAAAACGGACACATCGAGTCATTTCACAAGACCCTGAAGAAGGAGTATTTGTGGTCGCAGGATTTCAGGAATTACCAGGAGGCAGAGATCGCGATCGCCGAGGCATTCAGGGATTACAATGAAAACAGACCGCACTCGTCACTCGGATATAAAACACCGTACGAATTCTTATCTTACTGGGAGATGAAGGAAAAAGTATGAACCTTCAGAGCGAAAAAACGTTCTCCTTTTACGGGGACCACTCCACAAGCAACTCATCAATTTGTTTTCTGGAGGAGGATCAAGTTATCTTGCTGCCAATCTTCCGCTGCAGTTGATGGCCTGCTTTCTTTTCATCGCAATGCAAGGAATACCTACTTCACTCCTGCTCT
>PMBQ01000367.1 GCA_003152955.1 Candidatus Bathyarchaeota archaeon | reverse complement strand
TGGGGGCGCAGCAACAGTGCAACACCTGGTTGAAGCTGTCAGATTGGGAGGAGCCTCTGCAGCCGCTGCAGGAAGCATGTTCGTATTTCAAGGCCCCTTCCGTGCCGTGCTTATCAGTTACCCAGAGAGTCAGGAACTTCGGACCAGGTTTGGCTCATGAATTTCGACATAGAATAAACACAGGGGATTCGGCTATCAATGACCCCGCCTGCTCAATCTCCCTACTGCAGTTGACACAATACCCGTGATTCTGTGCGCCTGACTGGATTTTACGAAATTACGAAGCGACGGTTCGAAAGCAGATACGAAAGCATCCGAAGAACCGAACAAACCCATCAAATACCCCCCGAACANNTTCTGTCTTTGCAAGACTCTTCGCGATTCTTCCGAGCGCGTAGAGAGGATGATATCCCAAGCAGTACATGGCTGACCCCCAGTAGGTGAACTGGTGCATGGATCCTCTTGGTCGGAGATGGTCATAGATCAGATCCACATACAGCTCGGTCTTGAACCCCTGCTGCAATGCTCTATAGAGAAGCCACGTCTCCCACCCAACCCTGACAGGGTACGCTCCTCCAACAGAGCACCAGAATGCGTATCGGATCAAACGTCCGCTTCCTGATGGAGAATGCTCTTCCAGGATATCGCTTCCGGTCCTAGGTCTGCCACTTGCAACGACTGTCGCCGAATCTGATTCCATCCTTGAAACGATCGAGTTCACATAGTCCGTCGGATACACACAATCGTCGCCGCTGATCATGAGATAGTCAAATGTTCTCTCTCTCCCGAGGCTGACATGGGCGAGATTGAAGTTGGCTGGAACACGGCGAATGTCATAACACTGCGTGGACCTTCTCACGGTTCGGACTCCGGGCTTGGCGTCGAACTCCGTCAGAATNNTGACCCGTCGTCTACGACGCAAATCTTGGCAGCGCTAAGGGTCTGCTTGAGGATGGAATTCAACGTCTTTCTAATGGTGGAGGCCCCGTTTCTAGTCGATACTATTACCGCGTATGACGGCTTGTTTGTCAAGACTATCGACTCGTGTGGTGATCCAGATCCTGCACTGATTGTCTGACTTAACTCGTCTATTCAACATTTGCTCGTTGCAGGCACCGGGGCATCATTAGCAGATTTCAGATCACCCGCAACGAGCTCAGTCGATCGGCACAGGACCGACCACTGAATTCCTGACCGCGAAAAACATTAGTGAGGACGGATGTGTTAGTGTCTGGGATTTCATTTGCGAATCCGCGTTGCGATGGCTCAAGTGAACCCGATCGTAGGGGACCTAAAGAACAATTCAAGCATAGTTCAAGAATTCACATCGAAGGCTGGAGAGGCTGGGGCCCATCTTGTCGTATTCCCCGAGATGGTGATTACAGGATATCCTCCCCTTGATCTTTTGCCTCCCCGTGAGGTACAACCACCCGCAGGGACCCGAAAACCAGAGCAGGAAGATTTCGTCCGGTTGAACAAGCAGTATGTTTTCGAACTGGCAAAAGATGTTCACCGGATTACCGCCGTCGTGGGTTTTGTAGATTATGATGACCATCACCTGTACAATGCTGCAGCGGTCATAAGCAATGGTCAGGTGACTGGCGTTGTTCACAAAACGCTCCTTCCCACCTACGACGTGTTCGACGAGCTGCGCTACTTCACACCCGCACAGGCCAACAATCCAATCAACCTCAATCTCAATGGACGAGAGATCAAACTCGGAACCTCGATCTGTGAGGACATCTGGGATCAGCAGATCGGCTATGGGCTTGCGGTGGTCGATGCGCTCTGCGAACGAGGCGCACAGATCATTGTGAACCTGAATGCTTCTCCTTTTCATGATAGGATACGCGACGTCCGCCTGAGCATCCTGCGGCAAAAGGTCAACAAACTTCGTGTTCCAATTTTCTACGTAAACTTGGTTGGTGGCCAGGATGATCTGGTCTTTGATGGAGAGAGCCTGGCGTTAGATGCCGCGGGGCGTCTGATCGCGGTTGGGAAACAGTTCGAAGAAGATCTGGTGATCGCTGACATTGATTTGGCGAGTGGACTTGGAATAGCGATGGAAGTTGCAGAACCTTCCCACGATCGCGAGGGCGAGATGTTCCGCGCACTCGTTCTGGGCGTGCGGGACTACTTCAGGAAAAACGGATTTGCACGAGCCCTCGTCGGCCTGAGTGGTGGAATCGATTCATCGTTGGTCGCGGCTATTGCCGCCGAGGCGCTGGGTGAAGGGAACGTTACAGGCGTCTCGATGCCATCACGCTACTCAAGCGAACACAGCAAAAGCGATGCGCGATTGCTTGCAAGTAATTTGGACATTGAGTACATCTTGATCCCGATTGAATCAATCTTCGAGAGCTATGAGAACCAGTTGACCATTCAGTTCAAGAGGAAGACGGCTGATGTCACGGAGGAAAACCTACAGTCCCGAGTACGCGGCAACGTCCTAATGGCCCTCTCCAACAAGTTTGGTTATTTGGTTCTGGCGACGGGAAACAAGACAGAGCTTGCACTAGGTTATGCTACGCTGTATGGAGACATGAGTGGCGGTCTTGAAGTGATTGGAGACGTTAGCAAGATGGAGGTTTACGCTCTTGCACGTTACTACAATCAGAAGACCGGATCCACCATGATCCCTGAGAACTGCTTCAACAAGATACCGTCAGCCGAGTTGCGTCCCAATCAATTT
>PMBQ01000333.1 GCA_003152955.1 Candidatus Bathyarchaeota archaeon | reverse complement strand
AAGCAATCAAGCAGGGTGATCTCGACAAGGAGCGAGATGAGTACGTGGCGCTGCAAGCCAACATACAGGAAACCTTGCGGCAATTGAGATCTACAGGCCTGGTCGACAAGAGAGACAAACTCAATCGGCAACTGTTAGAAACGCGCTCACAGATTGAAGCAATCGAGCATCGAGAAAAAGAATTGCTGAGAAGAATTGATGATGCAACCAAAACGGTTCTCAAGCTGAAGACTTCTATCGAGTCACAAATCAGTAANNGGTTTCCCAAAAATCGGTTTCGATAGCCACCGAATAGCCTTCGAGCTCTTTGTTTCAAACAAAGGGATCAAGATAGAATCCCTGGAAAACAAACTAGGATGATCCTAGGAAGCCTCACGGAGCACGATCATGGACCGCGCAGGGCTCGAGAGAGTATCCATATACCGACTATTATTGCGACGATTGCCCACCACGACACTGGGAAATGAATGTTAAACACTTCCCCCAGCAAGGTGACAATTCCCCATATCAGAACCAGGGCGCCGATAAGCAAGGGCCAGAAATGGAATCTCAATTCAATCAAGGTGGAAAAAGCAATATCCAGCTTTAAGAATTCCTAGACGCCGCGTAAGCAAAATCTTTCAGCGAACTTTCGGGTAACCGAGCGTTCGATTGAAGAGTAACATGGTACCCCAGTTCATTGCGTAGTAAGTCGTCAAATATGGATATCCATAGTTCTTGATCCGCCTAAGTGATGTGTACGCCAACATTTCAGGATTGAACAGGATCGGGCCTTGGTGCCTTATCTTCAGACTGAGCATGATATCTTCCGAAAGTTGTCGATTCTCATCGAAACCTCCAGCCTCCCAGAATTCGTTTCTCTTGTATGCGCAATTAAAGCCGGCAACATGCGGTAAACCGAGTTTCAGTGAGAGGCGTTGAACCCAACCTGTAGCGACGTGGTAGGCTAGCTCATCCAGGCGAGTTCCTTCATAGGGTTGAGTGGGCCCTGTAACGCCAACCGCGGTTGGAAATGTCTTGAGAGTGCGCTCGATCTCCTCGAGCCAATTCCCAGATGCCGTGGTGTCAGCGTCGATGAATGCAAGAATGCTACCTGAAGCGGCTTTTGCACCAATGTTGCGAGCAGCACCGACCGGCTTGCCAGGTTCGATCAAAACTCTATCTGCGTATTCCTCTGCAATTTCGACGGTTCGATCAGTGCTTCCTCCGTCGACAACGATGACCTCCGTGGGCTTGCTGCCAACCTGATTTGCGAGCGAGCGTAAACATTTCGGTAGATACTTCTCTTCGTTCCAGGTTGGAACTATGACGGACACATCTAATGCTGAGGCAACCAGCAGATACCTGACCCTTGATCCCAGCGTTAGTGACCTAGGGCTGAACTCAACTGACGCCCAATCACCACAACCAACCGCACGCTGGGAAAGGCCATCAAAAAACGCTTGTGGATAACGCAGACCAAGAATAGCGTCCCAATATGCGCGAATCACGGGAAACTGAAGAATCCTACTTAGCTCGGAAACATAGGCCGCTGAGATCTCAGGCGATTTCAGAATCATTGTCAGCAGAATTGAGAAGGCAAAGAGCAAGAGCACTGTGGGATATCGGGGCCTTAAGTTCTGAACCAGACCTGCCCCCCTTACACGTTCGTTCATGCCCATCCCACCTTTTAGAATCCAATGACACAGCCCCCGATTCCAAGCGCTACACTATAAGACTTCCCGCCTCAAGCCTACGAGCGACACAAAGTCAAGGAGTGTCTGAATGGTAGAGATGGTCTTCGATTCATCGTTGGTTGATTGCTAATCTTGGTTTCTGAGCGTGAGTCTAGCAGCCCTAACAAATTCACTCTCGATTGCACTCAGATGTCAAGTAACCAGTAGTCGTCTGTTCTTCCTCGAGAATCAAATGCCGCGAGCAAGCGTGTGCATCCTTAAGCATTTAGTCTAGAGCTGGGGCGGTACAAGAAAACCTGTTCTCTCGTAGCATGTGGAACCATTCGTCAGTTGTCTTCGTTGCGATAACTGACTGAAGTGCCGCGATCACGTCGTCGTGTTGAGGTTCAGGGCTGCGCTGATCTCGAATCAAGTCCGGCACGTAAATGACTTTGCACAGGTCCTCGCAAAACTCCGGCCATGTGGCTGCCAGTGCTAGGACAAAATCACATCCCTCCTGCAATTTTGAATCTGGGACGACGGAGTGTTGTGGGTAACGCTCAAATCTCCTCGACGCCGACGCAAGTACGGATACCAAATTCAGGAGTTTCACGGACTTGAACGGTAAGGAATTGGCTACGCTGGGAGGCGGTTGCTTCTGGTGCATGGAGGCCGTGTTNNGGTTGCTTCTGGTGCATGGAGGCCGTACTTGGCGAACTGAGAGGTGTGGAGGCGGTTGAATCAGGTTATTCAGGCGGTACCGTTCCCGATCCAACCTATCAACAGGTCTGCACCGGAACGACTGGACAGGCCGAGGTGGTTCAGGTAACCTACGACCCGAAGGTTATCTCATTCAAAGAATTACTGGAGATCTTCTTCACAGTCCACGACCCGACTACTCTGAACCGACAGGGAGCAGACATGGGTACGCAGTATCGATCAATCATCCTCTACCATAACAGCGAACAGAAGACTCAAGCTGAACAGAT
>PMBQ01000223.1 GCA_003152955.1 Candidatus Bathyarchaeota archaeon | reverse complement strand
TAGAGTAGGATTTTGTTTGAACTCTTGGGGCGTCAATTCATAAGAATTTGCCGAGGCCGCTGCTTCTGAAATAGGCCAATTGCGTCAAACCAGCCATCAGAGGTCAGGGTAGAGCTTGAAAATTCCCAAGGATGGTTCCTGTGTCCACAGCTGGGTATTTGTTGTAGTCTTAATAAAATACGAACTAGACAAGCGATTTGAAAATTGTTTCATTATTCTGTAAGGGTTGGTTCTCTATTTGGATCGCAAGAGTTGCGTGACGTTTGCGGTGCTGGTTCTTGTTTCGCTCTCTTTCCAGACCAACCTCGCTAGAGGCGCGATTATCCCTATCCAGCACATTGTGATTCTATATCAGGAGAACCGCACATTCGACCAATACTTCGGAACATACCCCGGCGCAAATGGCCTCCCGATGAATGTAGCCCTCCCCAAAGCGCGGGGATCAAACGAGATCGTTAGTCCGTTCCATCTTACAAACACCTCGACCCGAGACCTCGACCACTCAAGCCGGGTCGCGAGAATAGCGTATGACAACGGAAAGATGGACGGATTCGTATACGCTGAGGGCTCAGACCTAACTATGGGTTACTATGACCATCGGGAGCTCCCATATTACTGGGATTATGCCTCGAAATTCGTGCTCATGGACAACTTCTTCAGCTCAGAGATGGGTCCGANNGCTAACGGAGAACACCCAGGGTGGCACATGTGAATCGAGATAAATCTGCCAGGGAGGGTCCAATAGGACATCCAATAACCCATACGGACTGTCGAACAATCTCACTTTCAACTTCACAACCGTAATGGATCAACTTGACAACCGTGACGTATCTTGGAAGTACTACAATGGCGATAAAGACAACTACAAGGACGCAGGCTACTGGAATCCTTTACCCGCCTTCGCGTCATTCAAGAATAACCCTGCGCGATTGAACAACCTTGCGCCAAACGATCAATTTCTAGTCGACTTAGCGAAGGGAAATCTTGCACAGGTGGTCTGGGTTATACCCACAGAAGATGAGAGCGACCACCCGACCGCAAATGTGGAAGTCGGACAGAAATACTTGGTCACCGCGATTAACGCGATCATGCAGAGCGAATACTGGCCTTCCACCGCAATATTCGTGACGTGGGATGATTACGGCGGATGGTATGATCACGTTGCGCCACCACAGGTAGACACCTTCGGTTTAGGATTCAGAGTTCCATGCCTCATCATATCACCATACGCGAAGGAAGGGTTCATAGATCACACGCAATCGGAGTTCACTTCAATCCTCAAATTCATAGAGACAGTTCACGGCCTTCCTACACTCACGCAGAGAGACGCCATGGCAAGCAACATGCTTGAAGCGTTCGACTTTTCACAACCTCCAAACCCTCCCCTCATCCTTCCAGGACCATACATGCCTGACCACTATCCTCTCACCTGGAGTCAGAGCGCAACCCAAGCAAAGGACCTGCTTGCAAATGCGACGAGTCTGAAGTCTCAAGCATTGGCAGCGAACTTCAACAATTCGGAAGCTCTAAGCACAGTCGCATCAGCGACGGATGAGTACAATTTAGCTCAACAAGCCTTCGCAGCAAGCGACTTTCCAACCGCGCAGCAGCATGCCCAGAACGCCATCAACCTATTTCAAAGAGCCTACCATTTCGAACAAGCCAACACTGTTCAAGAGGACAACGCCTATCTGAATTACACGCTGGTCACTGCTGCAATCGCGATCATTGCTGTTGGAACTGTGGTCGTATATTCAGCGCGAAAAAAGCGAGCTGGAAAAAGGACTCAACAGAGTATGAGATCGAATCTCGATAACTCGTTTCAAATGTGATCCGAGGCGGCACAAAATATGGTTCTACCACGGCCAACTGTCCCGATAATCCTGTGATCCCTAGAGTTTCCGGGGTCTAGACTTCCGATGATACATAACAGCTCCAAGCGCGACCAGTATTACGACGACTGAGACTATTGCGAGATATACGGTCCAGGTTGTGTTGACTACGAAAGTTACTGACGCAGTCGCTTGGTCGCCAAAATTGTCCACCCCTCTAATGTCTATTGTGTGGCTTCCATCGCTTAATCCGTTGAAGGTTTGAGATGTGCTTGTTCCAACACTCGTAAATGATCCGCTGTCGAGCCTAATTTGATAGTTGCTTATCCCAGAGCTTGGGTTTGAGACTTTCCAAGTGACGGTTACGGTAGATGACCCTATTTGGGTACCATTAGATGGAGAAGTTATCGAGAAACTTGGCGGGCCATTATCCAGTTTTATTCCCGTGAGTATTTTGTGGGGTGTCTCCTCTATGCCCGTCTTGTCAATACTCCAGTATTCCAAAGTGTTGTTAGCACCTTCGGTGATGATGGTTGGCTGTCCGTCGACGTTGATGCTCTTGGTCGGTCCGTTATTGATCTTATAGTAAATGTTGGCGAGGCTTCCGAGGTCATTGACGGTTGAAAGGTTGATCTTGAATTCTCTAGTATGCCAAGCATTATCGTAGTCCTCGTTGGTTTGTAGGCCTATTTCTGTGACTCGATAAATTCCCCAACCATATGCGAACGTCCACGTTCTAACCACTTGTCCTTGGGAATTAACCTCTACCAGCTCAGCTCCCTGAGTATTCGGGACGTAGTGGCTCTGTGAACCGAACGCCGCTATCAGGTCTCCGTTTGGCAATATGTCAGCGCTCCCCCAGTAGGGGGTCCAATAGGCGCTAGGAGCGGTCCAACTCCAGATCGCGCGAGCAGTCATGGTCTGCTCGTTCACGCTGATCTCCAATATTCTGCTGTGTGACTCTGTTCCGTTGTAGGCATTATCTATTGGACAAGGCTTGGTTGTATTGTGATAATCATTGTCAAACATCAGAAAGACGTTTGGCGAAACTTCATTGACATCGTGGGAGTGATACCATAAACTGGGAACCTTCTTCCCATTCTGATCGTAGAGTGTAAAATTGCCGTGTTCACCCAGACACCAGACGGTCCGGTCCGCGGTCTTGTCAATCTTGCAGAATGTGTTTTGGGCTCGCATGTTGATGTAAATTATGTTCTTGTCAAAGATCCATTGGAGGCTGTTCGAATGGGTGAGGTCGATCAGTGTTTGGCCCGCGGCTGTAGCTGTGGGGTAGGTGGCTGTTGTGTCGTTGCAAGGGCATTCGTCTTTGAGACCGAAGTGTCCATCGGTATAGGTGTCCCAGCTCCACAGAATTCCGCCCGTGCTGTTGAGCTCGTAGATGTGGTCCATGAGGACTTGGTGTCCATCGATCACTCGTATGTAATCCCTGAGTGTCAGGAAGGTGTGGGTGGTCGGATTGTATATGATATCATGGTGGCCCCAAACGTTCGGGAAATCGGTGGTCTTATTTGTTTTCATGTTCCAGAAATGCGTAGCCGACGAATCCGGTTCCCCCATGTACATCAGCGTGTCTGGTGCGATGTACTTGACCGGCCAGTAACTGTTGGAGCTATTAGACGTCCGATGATAGAGCAGTTGACCGTCAGTTGTCATTACGACCACGTGACTTGCAACTGGACTTAAGGTCGAGGGATCATCCTGCCACAATCCGTATGCAAGATAACCATTCCAGGCTTTCCCATATGTGTCGATCTTGAAGGGCACAGGGAAACCGTCGCTGGACGGATTTGTAGATTGAACGGCACCGTTAGAGGCTTGAACGCTACTGCCAAGAAGACCGCTGCACGAAATCAACAGGACGATAATTACCAGAACAGATGAACGTATTCTTCTCGAATGTAAGATTTACACGACCTTAGTTATCTCATTTGGAAGCATTTTTGATTGGTGATCAGGCGACCTAAGGCGGAGCTCCTAGCCGCGATACTGGACTCAGCTCATGAGCTTTTCGGCGCCAACCATGCCTTGCAATATATGTGCTATGAATGATTCCTTCATCACTCAGCTTGTCGAGAGCGTTATCTGAGATCGCCGTTGGCCGTTTTCTTCACGCTAAGGGTCTCGAAAATATCTAGAAGAATTTGGCCTGTTCGTCATTAGGATCTTGGAATTTTTAATGTATGTCGAGGTCAAGAGCTGGAGAGCTTTTTCCCAACCGGTTTGTAGAGAAGAATCGCACAAAACACAATCATGACGGCTTGGCCAATGAAAATCTGTACCGTGCCAGGAGGGAACCAACCCCAGGACCACGGAATCTTCCTAGGAAAGAAAATGTTGGGCATGGTTCTCGTATAGATGAGAAGCAAATTGTCTATGACGGCCAGAATTATCAGACCGACATTCGACAACTTGAATAGTCGACCGGACACAACGAAAATGCCGCCGAGAATATACGCGATTGTTGCGAAAAGGAAGTATGCTCCCATCGCAAAGAATGGGAAGGCGCCGCTAGGCGGCCGCTGGCCCGAGGGCGGGGGTTGGGGCAGCGGCTGACGCTCGGGTTGCCTGAACAGAGGAGAGATGCCGAGGGCAAGGGGGGCGTGGCCGATAGCTAGGATAAGCGCGTCCAATAGAACAATCACAGCAAGTGCCTTGGAGAGCCTCAAGTAGTTCACACCAGCCGCTATGCCTTGCCCGATATTCCACCCTATTAACTTGTATTCGAATCCAACTGCTTCCGTTGCGAGTTGTGATAAGCCTCCCACAGAATACGTGTGGGAGTCGGACTTGATGTCACGCAAATTACTTGGAAAGGAGTCGCCAAGATAGTACTATGCCGGTTGCGGAGAGTAGGATCCCGAACGCGAGCAGATATCCAAAATCTATCGCAAGACTGTTTAGACCAATGGCGCCCAGTAGTAACTGTCTCGCCGCATCATTGGCGTAACTGACCGGGTTGACTTTTACAATATATTGAAGCCAAGTCGGCATTAGTTTTGTTGGGAATAGCGCGTTGCTTGCGAACACTAATGGCAGGTTCAGGAGGTTTATTATCGCCATCTGAGTCTGCCAATCAGTTGATCTCAACGCAAGCATCACATACAGCGATGACAGTCCGAGAGCCATCAGGAACATGATGCTAAACGTACCGAATATGCCCATGACGGTGAAGTGAGATGTATCCATTCCAAGGATTACGGCGATCAGTAGAACTATGGCCGCTTGGGTTAGCGCTCTACCGACACTTTGTAGGACTTTTGCCATCACAACCGTTCCGCGACTGACTGGTGTACTCAAGACTTTGTTGAGGAAGCCGAATCTGCGGTCAAATACGACTGACATTCCGCTGAAAGCGGCAGTGAACAGGATGACAAAGGCTAGCATCCCGCAAGCTAAGAATGAAAAGTAGCTGGTCGTGCCGAACATACTCAACATGATTGCGTTTTGCTGAGTTTGTGTGCCTCCGGCTCCGGAAACGAATGCTCCAAAGTTCATAGCTTTGCCAAACAACCCAAGCCAGACCACCGGTTGGATTAGCGATACGAAGAGTTGAACTGGGTTCATGTACCATTTTCTCAAATCTCGGTGTGTCAGTGCCCAGAGTCCATGCAGGGGACTCGTGTTTAGCTTCGGTGAGGTCATGAATGATCTTTCACGGCTGGCGGAAACTTCCTTGGGTTGTTCTTTTTGCAGCGTTGGAACTTTAGACGCCGTTTCTTGGTTTTCTGTCGACTTGATTATTTTCATGCTCTTCTGCACCTCTAGGATCTCGCTTTCCTCATAGTGACGCGTTGACTGAACATCTGCGACCTGTTCGTTTCCTCTTCTCTCATGCTGTGTCCTGTATATTCTAGATACGCTTCGTCCAAGGTTGGCTTTGTCAACGAAATTTTTGTCACGTGAAGTCCTCTGGATCGAATCAGGTCCATGATCTCTGGTGTCGCTTCTTCTCCACGTTCCGCCTTGATGCGGTAAACACCGTTATTCTTTTTGACGTCTTTCACTAGCTGGATCTTAGCGATCTCGGATGAAACGTCAGGCGCCGACTCCCTAACGCCGACTACAATGACATCCCCGCCGATGTTTGCCTTCAGCTCATCAGGTGTACCGATCCTCACAATGTGGCCGTGATCGATTATGGCGATCCTGTCACAAAGCGTATCAGCTTCTTCGAGATAGTGGGTTGTTAGAAACAGTGTCATATGGTATTCCTCCTTCAACATTCTGATGTATTTCCAGACGGCTGCGCGTGTTTGAACGTCAAGCCCTAGCGTAGGCTCGTCCAAGAAGAGCAGTTTCGGATAGTTGATCAAACCGCATGCTAGCTCAAGTCTCCTGCGCATTCCCCCGGAATAAGTGCTGACCTTTCTGTTTGCAGCATCTTCTAACTCGACCAGCTTGAACAGCTCTTCTGCATGGGGTTCCGAGTTGCTTCTTGGTAACCCGTAGAGGTCTGCACAGAGGATGATGTTGTTGTATCCGGTCATATCCTCGTCAGCTGTGTACTCCTGCGGTACAACTCCTACGTTCCTGCGCACATCGTTTGCATTCGTGTGTACGTCGTAGCCGCAGACCTGCGCGTTTCCTGATGAGGGTTTTAGCAGTGTGGTGAGCATGTTGATAGTGGTGCTTTTGCCCGCTCCGTTAGGGCCGAGGAAACCAAATATCTCCCCCTCTTTGACTTCGAAACTGACGCTGTCGACTGCCTTCAGTTTGGCGAATGACTTCGAAAGATTCGTAACTTCTACTATAGGAGCTCCGGTATTTGCCTCAGACATGATTACTCAATCTTCTTTTGTGAAGTTTCTTTGGGGACATCTGTGTCGTGTGTCTGAAGTTTCTTTGTCAAATCTTGAAGTTTCGTGGTGATTTCTTCTAACGTCCTCATTGATTGCTCGATTACTTCCTTCGAGTGTTCTCGTCTGATTTCGTGAAACACGTCGCGTACAGCTTTGCCAAAATCCCTTGCGACATTGTGCAGTTCTCCGCTGCGTTCTCGTTCTAAACCGTACCACATGGGTCCGAAGTGTTCGAGGCGTTTGTCGATTTCTTCGCGTGACTTCGTTTCATTCTCTAGGAATGTTTTGCCCTGTTCAGTCATTGTGTAGCGTCGTATTCCTGACTCCTTCTGGTCAGCCTCCTTGATGTATGCCTGGTCCTGTAGCCAGGCGAGTAATGGATAGATTGAGCCTGGACTAGGTTTCCAGTACCCATTGGTCTCACTTTCCAACTCACTCATGATTTCTGACCCTGACATGGGTTTTTCGAGAAGCATCTTCAGCAATTGGAACCGGAGGAATCCCTTCGGGACCATTGCCGTGTGTCTCATCCAATGCTTCATCCAATGACCACGCGTGTGCTCGTGCTCATTTCGATGCTCACAATCATGTTCGTGGCGGTGCCCGTGACCGTGTCCACGTTCATAGTTCTCATCATCGTCGCCATCATGCATTTTCGCATTATCTCCATTAATTGATATCTCAAGCGATATCGCTAATGATATCGCTAACGATATTTAAGTCTTTTCACGATACTCGCACGTATTTCAAACGAACTCGCTGATACTTCAGGCCACAACCGTATTCATTCTTGAAGCACGCCGTTTAGGGCGAGTCAGATGTTGCTGCCAGACCGATTGGAAGACCAAGGAGGAAATGATCGGTCCCGAGGTAGAGACAGGGTGAATTTTCTGTGCTTCCCTCTGTCCTCGAACGTCCATAGTTTCAAGCCAGCCTGGCCTGTTCTCCAACTTGTATTGCGAAGTACACTGCAAGAGTGAGGTAGAGAGCGAGTTCAATTGAATCAGGCAGGAGATAGCTGAACGATCTCGCGTTTGCCGCTTGCAGCAGTATCGCAACATGAGCATTCATGATGATTCGTAGAGTTGTCGTTAAGGAGAGTAATGCGCCCATTCATCGTGGCTCTGCTCCCCCTCATAGGTTGGAAGACTTTCCTTGTGCGATCTGCGATAGTGCTTCTTCAGCCGAGTCTTCCTACTGAAGCTTCGCTCGCAAAGGAGGCATGTGAAGACTCCGATAATGGGTCGAAGGTCATCAATCTTCCCCTCGTCATGATCTTGGTATGTCCGAGTCAAGGTCGTCGCTGGAACTACGCCACGTAGTTGAGTCGCATATAAGCGGGATTCATCTTTGGTGTGCACCAAGAGTAGTTTCCATGTCATGGATCCATGAATGAATAGTTAGCGAGGCAGTCAGTCGGGAAAAGTTAGCAGTTGCAGGCATTCATCCATGGCGTAGCCATAACACCGTGTTCGGACTCATTGGCGGAGTTTCTTAAGCATCCTCCACGCTATCTGAGGAACGCGAGTTCGTTGCAGAGTCGAAAGCTTTGATGGATTTCAAGGCCACGCAACGTGGTAGAAAATCTCCTGTGGAGATACGGTTCGAGATCCTTGAATTCCTATTCTACAACACGGGGTTCCATTCTAGAACATCTCTGTGGAGACGCGCGACGCAGCTTTCATACGATGATTTCCAGAAGTATCTAAACTACTTGAAGGGCAAGGGCTACGTGAAGGAGTACGACGAAGGAGTTCGCTTGTCGATCGAGGGAAAGAATGTTTACCTGAAACTCAGGGAGACGCTTCCCTCACTTCTGTAGTCTTGAGATACACCAATGGTGAACTAGACCTATACCACGCCATTCCACAGTAAGGAGCCCAGTAGTTAGAAATGTCGGACAAAGAAGATGAATACCCATTAACGACGCTTCACACATTTCTCCGAGAAGCCTCGACAGAATTTGGTCGGTTTCGGCTTCAAGCTAAAGTGAATCTAATCGGCTCGATCATCCTACTCATTCTACTCTCGCGACTGTTCCTCTTTGTCTTCGGGGATTACGGTCCGCCGATTTTCTATCGTGAACACATTGTGGATGTGATCCTTCTGCTCACTTCCTTTGATGTGATCCTTCTGCTCGCCTCATTGATCGCAATCTTCTGGTCAGTGTACGTTTTCCTCAAACAACGGAGTTTCGTTTCACGATGGGGCAAGAGATTCGAGAAGCTCGAAACCTTAGAGAAACAACTGCTCCCGGATGAACCGTCCTAGTGGCTATTCATCTTCGGTGTACACCAGAAGTGGCGTCCGTTTAAATGGTACTTGACTTTTCAGTACCAGTCGTGGAATTGTCATGTATTCCCAACATCACCATGAATACCATCATGCGATGCCCTTCGGGCAATTGATGTGCGTTTATTGCGGAGAAGGCAAGGATATGTGGACGAACAAGCCAACCCGGAAACATGCAGCGTCTAGAATGAAATCGAGGGCAATCGGTAACTAGGCGATATCGAGAAAATAGTGCGATCAATTTACCGACCTTAGATTTGAGTCCTCAGAGTTCGGATCAAATCTCTAGGCTGCACAACCTCGTCGTGTATGTTCAGCTTTTGCTGCGAAACGTCGCCAATTGTAATCAGCCATTCATGGCACCTCGATTGGACCTCCAGTTATCACGTTGTGAATCGAATCTGGGGGAAATGAAAATATCCAGCTCTTGAATCCGAAATCGTTAAGCCTTTACAGCGATCGATGCTAGGATTATGGCTTCCCTTCCCGAGATCTTCTCTGTTAAGGACAAGAGTGCAATCGTGAGTGGCGGGCATACCGGACTTGGAAAAGTCATGGCCGAAGCGCTCATGGAGGCTGGCGCCCATGTTGCAGAATGCTCGCGTAGACCTGACAAATGGGCTGAATCATTTGCAGAACTCAAGTCCACCGCGTCACAGCGCGACCGACAACTTCTCAGTTTCAAGTGTGACGTCACGAACAAGACGCAAGTTGAAGAGATGGTCAGTGAAGTGGTCTCAAAACTTGGTTCAGTGGAAATTCTTGTGAATAATGCAGGTGTAACTTGGATTGCACCCGCAGATAAGATGACTCTTGAGGATTGGCAGAAGGTTATCGATTCGAATTTGACTGGTTGTTTCATCCTTGGCCAGGCAGTGGGTCAGCACATGATTGCGAAAGGTAGGGGTAAGATCATCAATATTACTTCAGTCGCGGGTTTGGGTGGGACTCAACCCGAAGTGCTGGATGCATTGGCTTATAGTGCTGCTAAGGCTGGTGTAATAGGTTTCACGCGTGATCTTGCGGTAAAATGGGCTCGTCATAATGTGACAGTAAATGCCATTGCAGCAGGTTGGTNNTTGGTTTCCGACGCACATGACCCAGTTGCTCTTGGCGACGAAGGGCCAAATGCTCGCCTCAAGAACTCCTCTTGGCCGTTTGGGACGGCCTAGCGATCTGAAGGGCGTAGTTGTGTTTCTCAGCTCCTCTGCTTCTGACTACATTACTGGTCAAGTGATAGTTGTTGACGGTGGAATATCGGCCAGTTTCTAACTTCTATTAGGAGCTTGCATATGCGCTCGCTTATGACATAGACCAGACATCATTCTAGGTAGGCGACTTTTCGTCTGGAATGCCTGTATCCACGAGCAATTGTGACCGACTTGGCGCGGTCCCAGTCGTTATAGTTGAATCTGCAGGAGGGAGGTGAGAGAATGACCATATTGTCGAGTCAACTTGAGACAAGCGAGAATTTCGGCGACATATTCGAAATCGTGAAGAAGTCAGTGAAGAACCAGTTGGGAACGGAACGAGCAGGCCTCATGTTAGTTTTAGCGGATCTGCCGATTCATTTGGGGGCATTTCACGGAGTTGGCACGAACCAGATCGTCATGAACCGCACGCTTCTGGATCGAATAGTTGCTGCAGGGCATCCACGAAGCCACATCAATGCCTTCGTATACTCAATTTTACTACACGAGTATCTTCATTCGTTGGGCATCATCGATGAGTCCGAAGTTCGTCGTCTGGTCAACGAAATCTCACTCGAAACCTTCGGCCCCGATCACCCAGCCTCAACAATAGCCTCAAGAGGACCATGGTCATTACTGCGAGAACTCGGCTATGTCGACACACATATTTCCAATGAGATGCCGCTGGAACTCAAACAACGCCGAGCAGAACTTGTGACGGATTTCGACAGATCAGATAGAAGTTACATTAGCTAGGTCCTCGCTGAGAGCCAAGCGCCAATCTCCCCGACAAGATCATCTTTTCCGGGCTCGTTAAGTACTTCATAACCCGGACCGTTGCAAATCTCAACAACAGGGATCGATAGTCAGGAGAACTACACGTGAACTCGTAATTCCTCGATCAAGATCAGCCATTACTGTCTTTACGGAAATTACTTCCACCTGGTGTGATGTTGAATATCTCGTTTACCTTGTCACTTTCTGCGAGTAGCCAGAGCCGTTGCGGTCAACATCAAACCCGCACCCAAGATGGTGAATGTCGTAAGACTTTCACCCAAGAACAATATTCCACCAACCAAGCTTACGATGGGGATTAAGTAGAGTTGAACGGAGAGTCTGGAAACAGCTCTGCCGCCAATAAGGGTGTAGAGTATGATGTTTGCTAGTACTGTACTGAGAATGGCGAGATAGAGCACCGAGATCCATCCGCTGGTTGAAAGCGAACTCACGTTTGTGACAAAACTCCAGGATAACAGTGGTAGTAGGAAGGTGGTTCCCAGAACTGCAACCCAGACGGCTACTGGCATTGGGCCATACTTTTTCACTAGTGGTTTGGAAGCTACACTGTATACGCCGTACATGAATGCAGAGAGTACGACACCCAGTGGTCCACTCATTTGCTGGAAGCTGAGGTCCGCATTGATTGAGAGAACAAATGCGCCCGCAACGGCTAAGGCGAGTGCAATCATGAGCTTGGTCCCAATCTTCTCTTTGAGGAAAACTGCAGAGAGTAGAACGACGAAGATTGGACCAAATGAGATTAGAAGTCCAGCCAGGCCAGCAGAGACTATGGTTTCTGCGTAGTTCAGCGATAGGTGGTAACCGCCAACACTTGCGAGCGAAACAAGCACGAACCTCGGTATGTCACTTCTCATAAGGGGTGCCTTCGGTTTCCCAATGAATGGCGCAAGAACGAGGAAAGTGCCTGATACGATAAGCCAACGTAGAAGCGTTAGGTTTACGGGTGTCAATTCTTGAACCGCGCTTCTGATCGCCACGAAGGCCAATCCCCAAATCACGCTTAGAATAATGACTAGGGCAATGTTGGTAACCTCATTTTTCGTCGTAAGACTTTCTGGCAAAATACGTCAGCCCAACTGCGTGCAAAACCTTGTCGGCATCACTTGGATGGTTTATAGCCTTTCCCGCTGGCGGAGAGATTCCTACGATTGATTTCGAACCCAGATCTTTAGGTCAAGTCGTGGTTCTTTCGAGGCTGCGCCTCAGCCCAGATATTTTGACTGGTAGGTCGAGTTTTCATTGTAAATCGAGAGCTTCATCTGTCAGTTTGGAACCCTACGGGCCGACGCCGCTGGTGCCGGTCGTCGAAAACGAAAATTCAGGAGGGAAGCTGCTCGAGAATAGCTCTAGATTTGGACGGCGTGCTTGCAGATTTGCATTCGGTCCTTCTGGAGAAGTTCAACGAGGTGGCTAATCGGCGAGTAACTGTTGACATGATTACTCGATGGGATATGGTGAACTCTTTCAAACCGGGCTTGACTTCAAGTTACGATTCCGCTTGGGAAGACTACAACGCAGAGCAAATCACTTCGTACGAACCCAACGTAGGTCTCCTTGTTGGTCAGATTTGTGAAGTGGCACCCGTAGATATTGTTACAGCGCACATGGAGTCTAGTCGAAGGAATATTGAACGCTGGCTTGCGCTGAACCATGTTCCATATGACAAGTTGGTTTTGGTGGGCAGCGGAGATGGTTTGAACAAACTGACTACAGACAACGGATATGACGTGTTCATAGATGATAATCCGAATTTGGCTGAGAAGGCTCCGAGCAGCGTTTTTGTTCTTCTCTACTCTCAGCCATGGAATCAGCAGGTTCACATGCCCGATGGAAACCGTAACGTAATTAGAATTCGCTCTCTACGCGAAGCCCCTCAATTGCTAAACCAGATCCAAACGTCAGAGTTCCGAAAAAGGCCAGAATGAATCCATTTTTCAAGCGATATGCGAGGATTTTTTGATTTGGCAAGATCAGTTAACAGCAACGCAATTGTCTCGCTAATGGTCGCTAGGATCATTTATGCTGTCAACTGGTACAACATTGGGTCTATCTTCTCACTTATCGCACTGGATTTTACTGAGAATGTTGCGGGGCTCGGGATCCTCACGGGGAGTTTCTACTTGGGACTTGGCTTGGGTCAAGTTCCAGGAGGAATTCTTGCTGCGAAGATCGGTCCCCGAAAGACTGCGATTTACGGAACAATCATTGCTTCTTCAGCATGTCTGTTATCGGGTTTAGTTTCTGGATTCTACCAGATCGCTCCGCTCAGATTAGTAGCGGGCCTTGGCATGGCGTTCGTTTTCGCTCCTGGAGTAGCGTTAATCGCGAAATACTTCGGCCATAGAGCGGAGGGCCTAGGGGTCGGGGTATACAACGCTGTGTTTTACCTTGGCGGTGCCCTCGGCCTATTCGGGTGGGCTGTTTTTGGATCTCTATTTGGCTGGAGGCTGAGTCTCGTATCAAGTGGAGCTTTAGGAATAGCGTCGGGACTTGTCATGTTGTTCATTCTGCCGGTGGATGACTTGCGGCAAGAGTTTTCCGTCAAACGTTCTGCTCTGATGAAAGTACTGACCGACAGATCGCTAATTTTACTTGGATTGAAGCTGTTTGGAATAACCGGTGGAGCAAGTCTAGTCACAGCGATCATGGTCTACTACATGGAAGGCACTATGCAAGTGAGCTCGGCGCTGGCAGGTCTCATAGGAGGACTCGCTCTCCTGCTCGCGCTTGTCGCTTCACCGATAGCTGGAAGGAATTATGACAGGCAGAGGGATGCTTCAAGACCGCTCTTTCTTTCAGGCGTGGCGATGGGGATTGGTTTGGTCTTTGCCTCGATCACTACGATCTACTGGGCCACTCTCTCGACGCTGATCGTCGGATTCTGCTCGGGAATCGGTACAACCGTGGGATTTTCGGCCGCGAGGGAAGTGAATGCTGGCGGCGAGTACGAGGCGCTCGCGGTAGGTTGGGTGAACAGTCTACAGCTCTACTCCGGTTTTGTCTGGCCCATACTTTTCTCTTTCATAGTCATAAGTTCGAGTTACATGGTTGCATGGCTAGTCGCAGGTTTCTGTACCATTATTCTAGCCTCATGTGCACTCATGTGGCGAGTTCCTCATCGACACCGCTAACACGCGCCGAGAACGCGAGCTGCACGACGTAAGAACGCCAATCCTTTATCATGGATCGCGTTCTCCTCTTATCAAAGGCGAAAGTTGCTGTCCAGAGTTGGATACTTCGAAGGAACCGATCCGCTCCTTCTCACGAAGCTTGCCGCTGAAGGCGTCGAGACAATACCAGTTGCGAATACGTGGGACGGTCATGGAAAGTTCGTCAATCACCTCAGCAGAGGCGAAGTAAACGTAGTGGTCGGATACCTGCACAAAGTCATACCGGCTGAACCGCTGCGAACTTCATCGTTACAGCTAATGCTTGACGGCATGCTTTCCGCGTGCAAAGTCCACGAGATACCAGTATTGTTAATCGTGCCAGGCTCCCTGCACGACAAAGCCAAGAAGATAATCGGGGACGCTGCGGCAGATGTACATCTCGTGGCCCCCGAGGAACTCGAAGCTCAGATCAGAAAGTATCTCTAGAATACCTAGCCATCGTGACGTCGCAGTCAGACGGCGTGGACTCCGAAGAACCGGGTGGAACTCACCCGGGAAAAAGAGTAAGCAATAACTATCAACAAAAAACGTTAGAGGTCGGAATCTGAATCGGACGAATTGTGTGACAGCTCAAACCCTGCGGTTTGTTAGAAAACAAAAAAAATAGACAAGGCTGTTTGGTGGGCAACAATCCGTAGCCTCGCATTGCCCTCTCTGTAGGTAAGTGACTCGAATAGTGGCTGGAAGGGGTGATGCTGATCGACTGTCACTGGGCTGGTCTATCGAAGTAGATATTCTTGCCCTTGGCTGAGATTGGTATGCCCATTATGACGCTCGCTTCCGGCAGCAAGTTCAGGCGTCTTGCAGCAGTACCGACCCGATACATGATCCTATTATCAACGTCAAGCGCGCTGGCTGTCTTTGCGGCGGAAGCAATGGCGATTCCAAGATCCAATAATTTGAAGACACAGTTAGGTCCTGTGAAATCCTGCCCTTTTTGTTTTTCAGTTTCATCAAATTCGGTGCAGGTTGCGTAGCCGCACGCTCCGCAGTTCAAACTGTAACTTCTCGTTCCACGTACCCCGATGATGACCGCGGCCGCTGAATTCCTCAGGTTTTTCGAGTCCCGTCTGAATCCAGCGATCTTGCGTTCGTCAGCGATTTTGTCCATCTCGTCGGCCAAAGATTCCTTTTCTTTTCCAAGAACGATGGCTGTCAGAACGTCGTCTATGCCTCCGGACTTGGGGGCCGTTCGCGCTGAAACAAGCATCAGTTTTGCGGCTTGTAGCAGTCCCTCATTCTCGCTGGCTTCGCTACTAAGAATTGGCATGCGTCTTCACCGATATCTCGAATTTGTGTAAGGGTGAGGATATAAAGAAACCAGCGTGATTGCTCTGGATAAATTCGATGTCTTCAGAAGCTAGACTGGACGGCGCGGCGAAAGTCGTGCGTGCTAGAAGGATGTGTAGAACCACTCGGAGTGATCGCGGATGTTCGTATGCGAACTTCGGAAAAGGTAGCGAGACATGCAGCGAGTATCTCAGATTAGTCCGAAGAGTATCGCAACTCCTAGCGCGATTATCATGATGTTACCTGCGGCGAACGTGGCGGTCTGAAGTTTTGCTGGGAAACGCTTGTGAGCAAGACCGCTAATACCTGATAGAAAGGTCTGCCAGGAAAAGGACGCGAGAAAGGCACCAGCCACGAAAACGAGCGAGGTTAACGTGTCGCTAGAGCTAGCTGCTTTCAATCCTAGAATCAATGTTGTAAAGTAGGTTATGGTCACGGGATTTAGAAGCGTCAGTCCAAGAACCATGGTGTACGTGCGGGAACAACTTAGGGACGAGGAGGAGGGACTAGTTCTGTCGGTGTGCGAGTGTCGAAGGGCCCGATACAGTAGCCACATCCCAATCAAGATCAGTCCACAAGCGCTCGCGATATGCAGCACCTGTGAATAGGGCTCCAAAATGGAAACTAGGAAAGTTCCTGCTACTACCGCGATGGTAGCGTAGATTAGGTCAGCTGAGGCGGCGCCCGCGCCTGCACAGAACGCCACCGTAAACCCGCGGCGAATCCCTAACTCGATGATCAATATCGCAATAGGACCGACGGGAATAGCGATTCCATACCCGGCAAAGACACCTCTCAGAAACGGATCGATTACTGAAATGCTCATTCACTCCGCCAGGCAGGTCAAGCATTAAGAGACTGTGAAAGTGTCCTTAAACTGCGCGCACAGTTGACAGAGACGTTCTACTTAGAATAATGATGGTCATCAGTGCGAATTCTTTTTCCTGTTTAGTGATTTCAAAGAAGGAGGAGAACCAGGATATTTCGTCATATCCTCTCTCACTGAAAGTTTTCGAGGATACGAGGTGTGAATGATTCTTTGCATATGTTCGCTGCTCGGAGTGCGGGAGCGGATTTCTTGCGGGGTCCCGCGAGAAATGTGCCCCAACTGCTCTTCGATGTTTGGGTTCGAGACTTGGAGACGTTAAGGGATAGCCGAGGTGGCGGTCATTAGGTGCGCCTTTTGCTCTTTTTCAGATTAGTATCAGCGGATAATGTAGTTTGGAACATTTCTGGCAGCTTTCGCCGTACCATCTGCAATAAGTGAATGAGAACCACAAATTGTGACGTGACGGTTCAGGGCAACAATACCGCAGCGAGGACTTTGGCCAGTGTGTATTCTAGTTCGCAACTTGCTTAGGTCTTTTGCGGATGTGGGTTGTCTTCTCCACTGTGGTCTTGCAGCTAGCGTACGTTCAGACCAGAAGATAGCGTGCAGAGACGATTGTACTACGACTTGATAGAGTGGCTGCTTGAGGATTCTGTCAGGTAGACTCCGATGATAACAAGCGCTGCTCCTAGGACTAGGGGGTACGTGATAGTCTCGCCGAGGAATACATACGATAGGATTGCCGTAGGTATCGGTATGACATACAAAGACACAAGGACCTTAGTGACATCGATCTCGCGTATCAGACGATTCCAAAGGATGTAGGCAATAACGGAGCTGGGGATGGCCAAGAAGGCTATGCTAAGCCATGCCAGCGACGACGCATTTGCAAGAGCGTTCATACGACCTTCGCTCAGCGCAAACGGAATCAGAAACAGTGTACCGAGCAGGAAGGCGCAGGATGTAGCGACCTGATCAGAGTAACGGCGTAATACTCTCTTTCCAAAAACAGAGTAGGCTGCCCAGCACAGCGCAGCTCCAGCCATCAGCAATACACCAACGGGCTCGATGAAGCTCGAGGAGGTAGTTGTAACGTCCCGAATTGTTATCACAATCACTCCTGAGAAAGCAACAAAGACGCCAAACGTTTTCCGCGCAGTTAGTGACTCGTTCAGGAACGCTGCCGAGAGCAGCATCGCGAAGACGGCGTGAAGATTGATTATGATAGAGCCTTCCGTGGCCGATATGAATCTTAACGAGTAGAACTGAAAGACATAGAGGAGAGTGACACCTGACAGGCCTAGGGCTGAAAACTGCCAAAATTCCTTGGTTAACGCAAGTCTCATCGCTTCTCTTGAAGGCCGTGCGAAAGACACGATCGCGATCAGTATTGGTGTAGCTATAGCGAATCTTGCGAAGGCCAGTGTCATCGGCGGAATTTCTACTAGAGCGAACTTGATGAAGATGAACGAAGCCGCCCAGATGAAGACGATGATACTCGCCAATGTTATTGAAATGAGCGTTTTGTTCGCGGTCGTGTGTCTTCCCGTTCTCTGCTTGTATTTGTCGCGTCCTGAGACTTGATTCTTGGAGTCTTCGAGTCAAACGTTGTAAATCTTAACTCGACGTCAACTGGCTTGTACAATTGACTCTTGTGTATCCGGGACTAGGTACCGGGCGGACAGCGTCGCTATATCTTGATTCTCTTGACTCTTTCCGCCTAGGTTGAGTCCGTTTGCTATAAATTCATTGAGATCGATCTTGATGGGCTTCCAACAGCCGTTTGACAGTTGGTCCGTCGGATACTCATTGACATCTCCACCCCGCGGTGCCTTACACTAAGGATTATGTCTGTGCGGTCTAATCTTTAGGGTGAAAGGTTGGATTGGATCGAGTTGCTTCATGGCAAGAACGTGAACTTGGACATTGTCGAAAGGGCTGACCTGCCTATTCTGAGGAGCTGGTTCAATGACGTAGATTCTATTGGCGAATTCGAGCCGATTTCTCAGGAAACTTTGGGAGACCTAGAGAAACAATACGACAACTTGGTGGGAGGACAATGGTTCTTTGTTGAGAAAAAGGATGGAGCGAAGATTGGCTACATTGCGCACTTCAAGTCGAAGGGCTGTGTTGGGATAGGGTATATGCTCGTTCCGAAGGAGAGGGGGAAAGGATACGGTAGCGAAGCCGTTTCACTGATGGTTGATTACCTATTTCTCGGCAGAGAGATCGTTCGAATTCAAGCCGAGATGCATCCGGACAATGTTGCGTCGCAGAGGGTTTTGGAAAATTCGGGATTCACTAAGGAAGGTCTCATTCGGAAGTCTTTCTTTAGCAGGGGTCGTTACAGAGACACCGCCATGTGGAGTATCCTACGCGAGGAGTGGAAGGAGCCGAAGATACTGCCGCTAGGCTATGTCAGCAATTAACCAAACACATAGGATACCGCCTGTGGTTTGAGGTCAGCGCATTACAATGTGAAACGTCTTCCTTTCAGAAGGGTTATCCCGTCGAGTTGGACGTGCGGATTTTTCAGGACCAAATCTATGTGACTGGGTGCGCTGTTTTTTCCTCCGAGTCTAGTGTTATCTCCCAGTGCCACATGCACGGTTCCCAGCATTCCTTCATCTTCTATTATCGAGCCACGGATGCGCGCGAGTGGATTCAGTCCGATGCCAAACTCTGCGACACGGAATGCGGTGCGCTTTTTCGCTTCTCGCAGTATTCGACTGAGTTCCAATGCTTCAGATCCGCCGCTGATGTTTCGTGCCATTCCATGTTCGATATTCATACTGATGGGTGTCCTCACGATGCCTGTTACTGAAGTGCTTCCATCGACAACGAGGGTTCCATATGCGTCCTCTTCCAACGGGGCNNGCCGCCAACCCGCTTACTCCGTGGCCGCGCCTTCCGAGCACGTTGAACATGAGATCGGTCCCGGCTGGATTGGTAACTGTGATGATTTTTGCGCGTGTCAACCTGATCACTAGTTTCTTCAAGACTTTTTCTTGTTTGCGGAAGTTGGCGAACATTGCGTTCGAGGCTAGAACTGACATGGTGGCGCCGGCCATTGATATGAATCTGGCCCCTTTCCTACATGCCGCTGTTCTGGCGTTGGTGTGAAAAAGGGTTCTACTGGTAGGGCAGATAATGACATCAGAGGATAGCATGGCAGCGAGAACTGGGGCTGGGGGTTCATCGCCGGGGAGAGCTCTGGGTTTCATGATGATCGCGCTAGCTTCAATACCTAACCGAGTTGCCGCGGACATTATTGTGCTGGCAATCGCGGGGTCCGTCATGTGGTCGGTGACGATGAGGACTTGCTCACCGGGCTTTGCATTGGCACAAGTGTGGAGCAGATTCAGTGCGCCTTTGAAGGCCCTGGTCATTACTTTCACAGACCTGGAAAGTTACAGAACTTGAGGGAAGGTTAAGAGCGTATCCAATCGCGAAAGGCAGGTGAATGCATTCTTCCCGAGTTTACGGAATTGGGAGCGTCCGGGAGGTTGCTAACTAGACGTGACTCGGAGATTGGACGACAGATGTAAACCGCGACTGGCCAGTAACATGTTCTCCCCACAAAATTACACCACCCACCCCCCTATTTGGTGTTCATTGAGTGCCAGAGATACAGTGATGCAATTGAGCAGTACGGATGCCATTTGCTCGCGATCTGTTCAATCTTCTTAGCTGTCGGCAGTTTACGTAGGGAGTAGACCTTTCGAACTGCAATTTGAATTCCAAGGTCGTCGACGGGAAGAATATCCGGCCGTCCCAATGTGAAGAGCAGAAACATATGTGCTGTCCAGGGTCCGATGCCCTTGGCTTCGTCCAGTATTCGGACAACTTCATCATCGGGCTTCATCTTGAGACTTTCCAGATCCAATGTGCCTTTGACAACCTGGGAACTCAAGCCTTTGAGGTAGCGGCTTTTTTGCGGCGATATGCCCGCTTTCCTTAGTTTTGACGCGGGGGTCTTTTTGAGCGCTTGTGCGTCGATGGTTTCAGATCGCAGCAGAGCTTTCAGTTTGTTGAAGATAGATCGGGCGGATTTGCCGCTTAGTTGTTGAGAGATTATTGCTTCAACCAGTGACTCGAATGGATCCCCTCCGGCTTCGAATTCGATCAGCCCATGCTTCTTGACCAGCTGGCGGATTTGGGGGTCAACCCTCGAAACATGTTCGACGCCGAGCTGAAATGCTCGCGGCTCGCTGATGTTAGGGAAGCGCATAAGCGATCAGCGGGGGCGGATGGCGTGTCGTGTATTTGAGTGGAGGTGGTCACTTCGAGTTTCTCAACTTTGGGCGAGGTTACCTTGCGCGTTCTTGGCCTCGTTTTGGTGGAGGTTTTACGTTCAAGTTTCGGGCTAGCTTTCGCACTTCTTCTTCACTCATCCAATCTACTTTCAGGTATTCGAAAATCTCATTATCGGACATGCCGAGTCTTCGCGCTTCCTTTGTTGCATGGCTGTAGGCCTCCAACTCAGTCGGTCGTTCATGATATTCGTATGCTTCATCGAAGAGAGGTTTACCTTCGCTAAACTGTCGGACATGTACGAGTTCATGAACCACGTCAAGGTACTTGCTCACTGGATCCCCGTCCCTTAGGTAGTATGCGCTAACAATCAGATGTCCATCTTCATCACTGACTCCCATGTAACCAAACCTTGAGCTGAAGAACTCCACCTTCAGTCTTCCCAGGATTTTTTCGGTGTCTTGGCCAAAGATCTCCATGATGATGGGAAGCTTCTCAAAGCCTTTGAAGAATTCTGTGAAATGGTGGAGCGCAATGGGCACGTTTGTTGGAACCTGAACGTCGGGCAAAGCGAATTCTCTTCTCTTCATTAGTCATTACTCCTTCCGAGTGTGGTTGCGCACGCGATTCTAGCATCAATCCTACTGTGCGGATGTGCGGATAATTAGAATTTCTGAAATGAAGCAATCGGTCGTAATGTGCTAGTAGAAATCGTTAGATGTAAAGGGAGCGAGACGCACTGGAACGTCAGACCGCAGGCCTAGGAATACCGCTCATGAAACAATTACCTTTGAAGCACTTCAAGATCATCAGAGGATCTGTTATTGTCTTAGTGCTCGCGCTCGCCGGGCTTGTTCTTGCTAGGCTACTCACGCAGGGTTTCAAAGAGATCGTCTCTGTTGATATTCGGGAAATTGTGAACATTTCGATCCAGCTTTTTGCGATAATCAATCCGTTAAGCGCCCTGCCAACGTTCCTGATCTTTACAGAGCGTTTATCGCAAACCAATAGACGGAAGGTTGCGAACACGACAACGCTCATCGTTCTAGCTCTCGTATTCTCGTTCGCCCTATTTGGCCAGCTAATCCTGAGCGCGCTACAGGTTACTGTGGAGAGCTTCGAGTTTGGAGGCGGGCTATTGCTCATGATAATTGCGATCGACATGTTGGGTGGGACTGTTCGAACGAAGACCGTTGACATGAATCAAATCGCAATAGTCCCACTCGCAACGCCGCTCTTGGTTGGCCCGGGAACGATGACCACCCTCATCGTTCTTGCGGGCACTCAATATCTCATCAATATATTGATTGGAGGAGTGCTGGCAGCCGCAGTGGTGTATCTGGTGCTCAGATATTCGGATAGAATCTCTAATGTTATCGGCAAAAACGGAGTTCTAGCCGGCAGCAGACTGATGGCCATCATACTCGCTGCAATTGCTGCGAACATGATCCATGGAGCGTTGTTTGCGTGGGGTATAGCGAAGTTCTAATCACGGTTTCTCGCGCGAACGGCAATTGGGATTGATTTTTCCATTTCCGGAGCATAGGGCGTTCCTATTTGCCTGTGGTTGGCGGAGCAGTTCGTATTCTCGGCGTTCGAGTTGGATGTGCGCATGTTCTGATCGTGCGTGGGTTAGAGGTCGAAGTAGAGGTAGAACTCGTACGGGTGCGGGCGTGCCGACACTAACTTTTGTCCTTGCATTCCTATGTCCATTATTGTCTCGATGAGGTCGCTCGTGAATACTCCCTTTAGGAATTCTGAATCGCCGCGAAGACTGTCGATTGATTCTGCTAGGCTGCCTGGCAGTTCTCCTATTGACAGTTCCTTTCTTCTTTGTGGAGTGAGTTTGTAGATGTCTTCGTCTGCAGGGTTTCCGGGGTCAATCTTCTTTCTTATGCCATCTAGGCCAGCGCAGAGTATGGCGGCAAAGGCAAGGTAGGGGTTGCATGATGTGTCCGGGGTTCTGAATTCGGCTCGTTTTGGTCCTTCCGCTTCTTTTCCTTTTTCGTATACTGGAATTCTAACGTTTGCGGAACGGTTCTTTCTGCTCCACGCAATGTAGACTGGAGCTTCGTAACCTGGCACAAGTCTTCGGTACGAATTAGTTGTTGGGGCGACAATGGCGCAAAGCGCTCTGCTGTGCTCGAGAAGGCCGCCAACGTAGTACCTGCCAAGTTGACTCAGCTCGGCATATTCATCATTCTGATCGTAGAACGCGTTTCTTTCTCCTTTCCATAGGCTTGAGGAGACGTGCATCCCTGACGCGTTGTCCCCGAATATTGGTTTGGGCATGGTCGTGGCGATGAGGCCACGTTTGGACGCCACGTTCTTTGTGACGTATTTGTACGTGAGTACGCTGTCAGCCATTTCGACAAGGCTGTCTCTGTACATGTCGATCTCGCACTGCCCCGCCGTGGCAACCTCATGATGATGTGCATCGCAAGCTATTCCGAACCCATCCCAGAGGGACTGTACGCATTCACTTCTGTAATCCATGAGCGTGTCCACTGGCGTAGCAGGATAGTATCCTTCCTTGAAACGTATTGGAAAGTTGAGTCCTCTCGCTTCCAATGCTGACTCGACGGATGAGATCTTATACGATGAACCGAATGGGTTGTTAACGTCCCATGTTACACTATCGAAGACGAAAAATTCGACTTCCGGACCCCAAAGTGAACTGCTGAACCCCTCGTTCTTGAACGCCTCAACGGCTTTTTCGGCAACGTACCTTACGTCTCTCGAGAATCTTTCCTTCCCAAAACCCCAATGCACATTCGATATGAGCCTGCAGTACTTCAGACTCTCACTTGACCATGGTATCACGCCGAAGGTCGTTGGATCCGGAACCAAAATCATGTCCGATTCATGAATGTCGGTAAAGCCTCTAATGGAGGATCCGTCCAATTTTGAAACTCCCTCCGTGAAAGTCTTCTCATTCATCATGCTTGCAGGAATGGTTACGTGCTGCATTCTCCCAGGCACGTCCGAGAACTGCAGATCTACAAAGTTTATCCCATTCTTGGAAATTACATCTAGAACGTCTTTTGGTGTCAGCTTTCTTCTTGAAAGAGAGCCGTCTGAGTTTCTGATGAAGGGCATATGTCTCACCGCAATACAAACTATGAACTCGGACCGATAGATGTGAACATATATAACGTTTCGGCGGAAATTATGAACGCATGAACAATATCATGCCTCGCAATTGGTTTTTTATTCAACAAGCAAACCTCTCACTCCATCTAGGGTGAGCTGTTGAATATTGATGAGGTTGACCGGAGGATACTCCAGCAGCTGAGAACTGACTGCAGGATGTCCTACCGCGAGATTGCAAAGAAGACCAGAATATCTGTGGGAACCGCGTTGAACCGAATCCGGCGGATGGAAAAAGCTGGCGTGATACTAGGATACTCTGCCAGGGTAGATTCCGAGAAGGTAGGATACGAGTTGACTGGGATCGCTGAGATAACCGTTTCCAAAGGTAAACTGATTGAAATGGAGCAGGAGATATCCAAGCTTCCAAACACATGTGCCGTCTATGACGTTACCGGTCTAACGGACGCTATTGTAATCGCGAAGTTTCACAATCGCGAGGAGCTGAGCAAGTTCACCAAGACCCTACTCAGCCTGCCGTTCATCAACAGAACTAACACTCAAGTAGTGCTTACGACGATAAAAGAGGATTTTCGTGTCCCTGATCATGCCTAATTCGATGCAGGATCTTCGATTTGGAATTCTGGGACAGTAATGTCCTAGTTGGTTTACTTGACCGTCAAAGGGTAATGGATCTACTTTTCGAGTAGGCTGGTGAAGAAGTCGTGGTGTTCCTCTTCCGCTTCTTCTATCTCTTCGAAGATCTCTTTTGTAGCTACGTCTCCTTCCTTTTCCGCCAGCTCCATTATCTCCTTGTACATGTTGATCGCTTCCATTTCCGCTTTGACATCGAAGTCAATCATTTCCTCGAGTTTCTCGCCCACGGAGATCGGACCGGGTTTGATCGTAGGTTTTCCGCCCAAGTACCAAAGCCTCTCAGCAATCTTCTCCGCATGCTTCATTTCCGCAACAGCAATCTCTTTGAATTCTTCGCTGACAGCGAAATGCTCTACACCCTTCCATTGAACGTGCTGCCACATGTATTGAATTGAAACCTGAAGCTCTCTAGCGATTGCCCGATTCAACATCTCCAGAAGCTTTTCACTCGCCATAATTCACCGACGCTCTCACTCACCTGGAGTGATCGCCGTCATTTTAAGCTGAATTGCCAGAAACCGCTTGTGAAATCCAGAGAGCGTCCGGTGTTGCCAGAACTCCACGGAAGTACTGTTTAGCGTATCCGAATGCCAGCGGCCTGTCAGGCAGAGCGTTGATTGTTTCTGTGAAGCACTGTACCCGGCCTACATTGGTTACTGTGGCCTCAGAGTGAGTCAGGTCGTACCAGACGTCGAAGACCTCGCCAAGAGCGACTCCCACAACGACTAGAACCGCTGATAGAACAGCATCAATGAGCATCATTGCACCTTCGATGCCTCCAGCTAACTCAATGATTCCTCGGACTCACAATTGCTTTCAAGGCGTCGCTTGCAGTAATCGGAGGCAGAATGCCGAGACACCTTGTTCATTCTGATCTTGAGTACGGTTAATGACAGTCTANNCTCTCGATCCTCTCTCAGGTTCACAACTCGAAAGGGTCGATTCAGAGGATGGGGGCAGGGGATTTTAGCCCCAATTTACGGGTACACATAGGTTTGCAGTGAACAAAATGTGTTCAAATTCTGAGGCAGTATAGAAGTGTGGGATAATAGCCGCTACCTATCCTACGGTATTGCAAAAACAATTGGGCATACAACGTTCGCTCAGAAATCGAAAAGGCAGGTTCCAAGTCGCATTAGGAAGCTCTCCTTTTATCCTTCAGAATCATCGGAAACGTAGGAACATGATTGATAGTTGTGAGGAGAGATTCATGAAGTCTTTAGGAGCCAAAACTTTGCTGTACCCGACTCCCGTTTCAATCGTTGGAACCTACGATAAGGAAGGAAAACCGAATGTTATGACCGCCGCGTGGGTGGGCGTATGCTGCTCCCAGCCACCTTGCATCGCAGTCTCCCTAAGGTCGGCTACGTACACGCATGGTAACATCGTTGAGCGCCGAGCCTTCACAATTAATACCCCGTCCGAGAAATATCTAAAGGAAGTGGATTACGTCGGACTTGTTTCGGGTAGAGACACTGACAAGTTCTCTGCCGCGAAGCTGACAGCAATCAAAAGCGAGCTTGTGGACGCACCTTACGTGAAAGAATTTCCACTAATTCTGGAATGCAACCTGCGCCACACGATCGAGTTGGGTCTACATACCCAATTCATTGGTGAGATCGTGGATGTGAAGGCTGATGAAGCCATTCTCACCAATGACCTTCCAGACATCAAGAGAGTGAACCCAATCCTCTACACTCCCGTAACGCGCAAGTACTACGGAGTAGGCAGCTACCTTGGAGAAGCTCATGCAGTAGGAAAACAACTAGAGAGTGAATCTCTCTCCATTTGTCTGCTTCTCTTATCCATGGCCTATGATCCTTCATCCGTTCATGTATCTCTTTCAGAACCTCCAACATTTCTTTCTGTGCCTTTTCCATTACGTTCACTCGGGCGCGTATGGAGTAGAGTTCGTCGAACAGGCGAGTGTCAGTGAGTGGCTGTCGGTTGTCATTGAAAATGGTGCACTATTTCCGCCCTTTCCTTCGGCAAACATAGTTCAGTTAGGCGTTCAACTATCTCCTCGGAGCCCAGTTCGCCTTCGAGAACTGAGTACAGAATGGAGTCTCTCATGAGTCTCAAAGCAGCCTCCAAGAATGCTGGTTT
>PMBQ01000301.1 GCA_003152955.1 Candidatus Bathyarchaeota archaeon | reverse complement strand
ACGGGCTTCAGCTTCTCTTGGATCTCCTCCGGCGAGAAGAAACTCAAGATCTCCTTCCTGAGTGGGAGGAGATAATTAGACTGGGGGTTCAACGTCCATTCCTGCTCGCTGAGCAGGTCGCGGCGTCCCACACCCCGAACGAGCACCTCTCCAAGGAAGTACTTTTCAGGCCTCACCCAAAGAGCCCCTTCCTTCGAGATATCCTCTCCATCAATAATGGTACCATATGCGTCGTTGAAGTATTTCTCGATGCAGGCCTTAGCGTTGCCGCCGAAGTCCGTCAAACGCTTCGTCTTCCAGATCCGTGCATTGCTCGCTAGCAGCTTCTCCGTGATTACGATGACCTGTTTGGGGGGCAACGTCGCCACCGGAATGTGCTGCAACGCTTCCGGTTCGAACTCCAAGGATATTTCGGTCGTATTCAGCCCATCCACCTCAACAAGAGGATAGAGCAAGGCTCCATACGCCCGATGCCTCGTCCAGTGTTCCGATGGCTTCGCCGGAGTCAACGGTTCGTCAGAGATTTCCACCGACGGCACATCGATCTCTGATGCCTCAGGAAGACCCAGCGTTGCCCTGATCTCCGCCTCCCATTCCGTGAGAAGGCCAAAGANNCCCCTGATCCCCGAACAGGATTCCCGTCAGCCGCACTCTGACGTCCGACAGCCACTTCAACAGATAAAGCAGGTTGTCGTGGTGCTTGACCTTGTCGAAGGGAGGCTGTAGTTTCCCTTCCTCGTCCACCACCAAAATGCCCTCGCTCTTGGCGAGAAGCCTCCTATTGTAATCGCACCCCGTATATACCAACGTTGTGGGAGAGAACGCTCCAACCGTGATTTCCCGAAATCGGATGAGAAAGACAGTCGACCACGAATACGGTTCAACCCCCTTCTCAAGCTTTACTGCTCTCGGCCGCAACCGCCGGACGGCAGTAGAGAATCTTCCGTCGTCCAGATCCACAGGAACAATTTCGACTTTATACCCTTTGAGTCTTGACAGCGCAATCAGGCTGAGGAGTCCGCGCCATTCCTTCAGAAGCCTCTTCCTGAGGGGATGCCTGGAACGCGGCCTGATCGCGGCCTGGAAGACGAGCGGCCGGGCCCATACATCCGGGATGGAGCTCACCTCACCCTCCACGGCTTGATCAGACACGATGATGCTGTCGCTTATGGCTTCGAGAATCTTCCTATCATTAGATTTCCACCATCCTGCTTTTTCTGGTCTTGCAAGGGCCGGGTTGTCTAGCGGCGGCAAATACATTTGTTCAGGCATAGTTGCTCCTCGGTCGCGGTTAGCGTATCTGGTAATTGCTGCTGCAGAACGCTGATGCGCCCTGGTAGAGCAGATTGATGAATCGATTCGCTCCGCTTATGGACCTGTTATTGACGACGGTTTGATCAAGCATATGGAGCATTTGTTCGAAGCCAAGTTGCTTCGATTCCTCGCGAAGAAACGTGCCAATGGCAAGCTTGTTCTCCATGGGATCGACCAGATCCGACCACGCGCCCACGTGGACATCGCCCTTGACGATCTTCTGTCTGTTCACCAAGAGGACATTCCCATTCTCAGAGTCCATTGCAGAGATCCATCCCAGAAACCAGTTGGCGAGCCGGGACACGGTATCGATTCGCGTCGAGTTCTCTGGCGCTCGGATGTTTTCCATCCGGCTCTTCGGATCGCGCTCGCTGTAATTGAAGTTTCGACGATACCAGGTATTCAAGACACGCTTGTGTTCCTGCTTTAGGATATCCTTGCCGTAGCTGCATAAAAGGTAGGAAAACGCCGTCATGCACACCATCTTCGCTTTAAAGTCGTTTTGCTTCTTCTCGACCAGGTCTTTGTGACGCGTGACAGGCAGCTGGTTCCAGGACACATTTTGATTCTCTCGCGCCGCAGTGAAGTATCTTTTTTCCGGCTCCGATTCTACAACGGGCTGGTCGAAGAAATCGAACGCCGACAACGCAGCCACCACCTCCACATAATGGGGCATATTTCGCTGCGCGGCGGCACCGGGCCGGAATAGCCCGACTTTTTGGGTGACCGCGTCGCCAATGAAGTACAGTTCATCGAACTCAAGCTCTTTTTCATTGTAGTAGCTCAGCGCGGCTTTCGTGGCGATCGGAAAGTTATGCTGCGTTACGCACATCTGCGTTCGCACGATTTCCTCTGCCTCCTTGTCCATCACCATCTCGAAGTACGGCAGGATGAGCGCGCCTCCAAGGTGTATATTACTGGCATTGTTGGGAAGGCGAACTCTCTCATTCCGTTTCAGGATCTCGGCGGCACCCAGTGTAGGGACGCCTGCTGCACCGGTTCCTCCGAAGATCGATCCCGCTAGGAAAACCCGCGCATCGTACGGAGTTCCGTCGGACACATCATCCCAAAATGCTTTCCAGGGCTGCTGATCCATAGGTGGGTTGGACATAACCGCCGCCCCAATGGATGGATGACCGCGAAATCCCTCGTTTAGCTGGTAGCTGAGTTCCTGCTCAGAGTAAAGAAGGGATATGAAAGCCGCTAGGTCCTTGTCCTTCTGTTCTATCGCCTTGTGGTTAATATAGTAGCCCAGGGTGGCATTCTGGCTCGGGAATATGTTCCAAACGAGGGGAGTAGTGAACCGTATATCTGTCTTGAAGAGTGAAGTCCCTGGTTCGGCAACAAATTCCTTCCTGCAGTCCCCGTAGAGANNACCCTTCATCAGGGTCGATAATGAAGACATTGAGGCGATCCGGCCCATATCCGGCCGCACACATGTAGGTCACCGCTTCAATGATCCGAGCGCCTGTGCCGCCGATTCCTATCAGATAGTTTTTGGGCATTGCGGGACCCCCTTGTCATTTTCTCAGAGGAACTGCGTAGTNNTACTGTCATGATGAAGAACCCTATGAGGAGAATGAGATCGTCACCGACCGTCAACCCCTCCCCGGCGTGCATGACAAAGAGGATCACGGCCAAGACGATTGCTATGACCGCTTCGACGACCACAAGCTGATACCACAACCGCTTGACATTGTCCAGGTTCGCTAGTGTCGAGTCCTTCTTCCCATTGTAGATCCAGAACGCAACAAGGGCGAGACTGAGCGTAATCGCGATCCCGAAGAACACTTGGCACCGGGCGACAAAGACCTCAACCGCAACGCTGGCTAGAGACAGTGTTTCGCTAAAGGGCAGGATAAGGAAAACTCCAAAGATCACCCATACGACGCAAGCAACTGCAAGTGGGATGAGGTAGCTCATGAGCGTCTGATTCATGACTGGCTCCACGCTGAATGAATAATATGGGGAAAGCTTCAGTTTCTATGGACTATAACAACAAATTGAGCAAGGGAGGGCTGATACACGGTCGAGGCCACATCTAAGACGTCTTGCACGAACCGTTCGAGATTGAGTGTCTTGTGTGCGTCGTGCCCAGGTTTGGGGTCCTCGGAGGACCAGTCTTTCACCCATTGGGGCGTCTTGAGACCCCTCACCGACCCCGAACGTAGCGAAACCAGATACGCGTACGTCCCTTTTTCTGAGGGCGCATTCATCTCGAAAAGGCATTTCAAATGAGTCCCCGACAAGTCCTTTTTCCGCAGCACGATATCCTGCGTCGCTTGACTGTCTGGCATCCACTGCTTTGCATTTTCCTGCCAAAGTCGCTTGTAAGCTTCCGAGATGACTGCACCGTCATCAAAGTCTGGCGCGAGCTTGTTCCTTATGAGGTTGATCTCTGCCTCGATAGCACCGCCAGGAAACCCTTCTCGCACATCAAACTCAAATACGTATGGTGAGCCTTTGTGTGCGCGGGTGTTGAGACCCCTCGAATCCTTAGTTTTCTTGACGGACTGTATCTCATAGTTGCTCATGATGGATTTCGAGATCACGAAGAAGTTGTCCGAATTCACATAGCTCAAACGCTTCAGGAATTCATAGAGTCGCTCCAGATTGGAGAAATCGCCGAAGCCAAGGAGATAATACCCGTGGAAGGTCGCAGTAAGTCCCGGGCCGGCCTGCAGGGAATAGGGCGGGACTTTGANNCCGCTCTGGATTCCAAGCAATGCCACTTGGACATCACGGGTTAAACACTTCTTCTTGAGATTCTCGACGAGAGTATTAATGTCTCCCTCATTCTGCAATAGGTCAGTAATCACAAGGCTCACGCGCTGGTTGTTGGTGCTGTTCACGACGAGGTCGATATTCGTACTTTCGAACATCCCCTGTTCATGAAAGAACGTCCCCCCTTTCTGTGCCTGGACAAACGTCTGCCGATCAATCTCCCTTACACCAGCACCAAACTTAAAGTAGCGGGGCTTTGCATTACGCCAGCCGTTTTGCACCGCCCCTTCGAGGTCCTGTAGGAATTGATGAAAGTTACTATTTGGCGCCGCGCAAAAGCCTTCCATGGACAGCGTGGCATCAAGATACAGGTCAACCAGTATGGAGTCTGCNNAACGATACCACGATACGGCTCGGGTCTGTCTTTGCCATTGCAGCCCGTAAGTAGGAATGAACCAAGAATCAGGCCGATGACAAGGATGCGGAAGTTCATGGTGAGATTCCTTTGCTTGACCAACCGGGGCCACTTCGTGTTGACGGTAGTGGTTTGGGACCAGCCCATAGCGTCTGAATGAAGATCAATCTAGGTACTTTGAGAGTACCCATCCTGGGATTCCATCCTCCGTCCGCACGTTGCTCCACGATTCTCCAAGAACCTTGACTACGGCGCTCCGGAAAATGGGAGCCTGGTAGGTCTTCAGGCCGATGCCGGAATCGTACAGAAACTCTACCAGATAATGGTCATTCCCTTGATTCGCGATGATTACAAGAGGGTGGCCCTGTGGCAGAGTGATAGCTCCTCCTGAGGGGTAGAGGGTGATTTGATGTGCAGTCTTCACTCCGTCTCCCTGCGCCCGCCAGGTCTTGACGAATACAACGGCTTGACCCTCTTTCAGCTGGCGCAGGAGGAAGGAATTCCGGTCATGGTCTCTGAACAGGTCGGCCGTCGTAGAGGTAATCCTTTTCACATTGGCACTGAAAGTTTTCATCTCATTCAGACGTGCCCTTGCCTTCTTGTTCGACGGGTCAAGTATCACGACACGCTCAAAGTCTCTTCGTGACTCGGCTTTGCTCCTGTTCTTGAAAAGGAGTTCACCTCGATCCATCCAGTATCCTGCCTTCGAGCTATCTCTGGAGATCGCGGATGAAAGATCCTTGATCGCACAGACGGTGTCCGCAAGATGAATGTAGCAAGTGGCCCGACGACCGTAGAGGGTCGCATTGAGGGGCTCGAGCTCGATAAGCCTGGAATATATCGCTAGAGCATCGTGAAAATTATTCCTCTTTTCCATATCGGCCACACGATTGAGATATACATTCCTATAGTCGATCGTCGTCCACTTCTCTCGTGAAAGCACGGTCAATCCCGCCAGCGCAACAAGAGCAGCGACGCTCACGATCACGATCAGTCTTCTGTAGGACCTTCTCAGCCCACGCACGGAAAGGACAAACCCCATCACACCTCCGACGGCAAGTCCGAGGATCCCCCAGGAGATTGGCGGATTGAATGGCAGTGCGCATACAGCATAATCGAGGAGGCCAATGCCCCGAATGACATAGGCCCAAGCATTGCTCAATCCGTACCAGGCTACGTATCCTACGAATGAAACCGCATGCCACAGCCAGGCCAGAAGATAAATGACCACCGCTGAAGAGTACAGCGAGGTTTGATAGCCAACGAACACGACGATGGCCACAAGGATAATGACACCCACACCCTTCATGAAGCCATCCATGACCTGTAAGTCCTCCCTACTTTTTCTTTCTCGAGGCAAGCAGGATCACCACAACGATGACAATGAGAGGAACCAAGACCCAGTATCCAGTGCGGCTCAGTTCTAGGAAATAGGAAAACTCCTTCACCTGACCAGTGACCTTGAGCTCATAGGCCTGAACAGGCCCGCTGAGGAATAACCAATCCCCGTATCCTGTAAGCGAGATCAGGACGCGAATTGCTGCCAGCCCAGCTGTCACCGACGCCATCCAGATGCCGGTGGTCTTCCAACGCGGCAAGGTCCACATCGGATAGGCAACTTTCACCTCCTCGACCCGCGCGTCAACGTCAGCCTTGGTCACTCCGTACGCAGCGCCGATGTGAATCATATCCGAGAGAAAGGTGTCGGTAAGCCAGCTGCGAAGGCTCAGGCGATACTGTTTCGACCGGTTCCAGACGAGTTCTTCAAGAAGGCCTGTGAACTCCGCCCTTGGTTCCCCGGCCACCACATTGAGCTTTTCATGCTCGGCAGCACGCCCCATCTCACTGAGGACGGTCTTCCGCTGTGCAGGTCCGGCAGGCTTGAATCCCTCAGCAAGGGCTTCAAAATCTGCCTTGGCAATGTTTGCGCGGAAGTTCAATTTGTATTGCTTCACAAGCTGTTCCGTCACGGTCCGTCCCTGTGCAACCTCCGAAACAAATTCACGCACGACCATCGGAAAAGGCCTTCTGAAGGCCTGGATGATCTCTGGCGCGGTCGGTATTGTCACTGTCATCCGGTTCTTTTCGTCCGTGAGCAGGAACTCTGTCTCGCCAAGGTTCTGGAGCTCCGCTTCGATCTCCGGAATGAGAGATCCATGAACCAGTTTTTTCTTGACCGTCTTCCGGAATTGTTCTTCGGCAGCCTTCCGAAGGTTTCTTTCCAGATCGATGATGATTCGGCGGCGGTCCTCAAGGTCTAGACTGAGATCCTCATCAGATTCAGCCACCAGCTGCCTATCGGGCGGTAGCCCATAACGGTTTGATTTGTGCCCATTCTGAAGCATCTCCTTGAACGCCTGCAGTTCCTTTTGATACTCTGCAACCCCCAGGCTCCTTGCGGCACTAATGATGGTTTGCCGTTCCTCGGCGTCGAGCCAGTCGGTTTTGAGGTCTTTCCCGAAAACCCCCTCAGGGAACACGACGATCTTCTCCCACTCTTCGTCAGCGGTCTTCCAGAAGTGTTTTTTTATATTTTGCCAGCATGCACTCCGAAAGGAATCGCGCTGCGCTTCCAGGACCTTTCTTTTCTCTTCATCAAGGAGTTCGAGTCTCGTGTTTGGCAACAACAATCTATATGAGCCGTCTTCAAGCAACGCCTTTTTCCTGTCCGCATGACCGTCAAATCGCAGGAGAGCTTTTGCTGCAGTTTTGGAAAACTGCTTGCGCTCTTCCTCAAGGGCCTTCTTGTATTCCGTGACGGTATTCCTGATGAGTCCCATCCGTGTCGCCTGACTCAGGGGGAAGAACTCCGTTTCGGAGCAGTCTCTTAGGTGTAGCTTCTCCCGGGCTTCAATGGGCAGGTCTCCATGGGAGTTGAGACCGTGATCCTTCAGGAGACACCAGTAGAATTCCCGGAATCGTCGCTTGTCTTCTTCCACGGTGCTCTCCCGCTCGGAATCTTTCACCTCGCGGAAAGCCTGGAGCAGCAACTGCTCAAATCGTTCGTTCGACAACTTGGCGATGCTCACCTGCGTGCGAAGATCCTCTTCCTCCCCCCGGGTCAGCAGTTTACCACTATCACTTGTATCGGCGAGCATCTTCTTGATGTTATAGAATACGAGATCTTCGGTACCCCCACTTCCACCCCGGCCACGTCTGTACCCATTCTCACTAAGCCAGGTATCGAATATTTTTTGGATCGTTTGATCAGGGACATCAGGGGAGACTTTGCGAGCGAGCGACCAAGCACCCCTTTCGGCGCTTGGCTGAAGTTCATCCTTGTCAATAACTTGTTCAAGATGCGGGATCAGACTTCGCTTAAGGAGGTTGAAGGCTTCCTGCTCCAACTCCCTAGCCGTCTCAACAATGCCGGTGCTCAGAAGACGGGCATGCGCTTCTTGTACAGCTTTCTGGTAAGCTGCGATATCTGCCTGCGAACCCCTTTCTCCCGCGAATTTCCTCACGATCAGGAACCGGTTCGCCCCCATCTCCATTTCCGAGAGCTTTCTCCGCCAGAAATCGTCGAGAAGGTTGTAGTGTGTTTCGACCATCGACCTAGTGATGTAATCCGCAAGACTGCGATCAAGGAAGAGAATCTCGAATGGATCAGTCGACTTCACACATTGCCAATCGCCCTCCCGGTCGTCGAAATCTCTGGGTAATTGACGCAGCCCACCCGCAGTGATCGTGTTTTGAATCCGCTCCCTTAGGCTTCCCCCTTTGGTAGCAGGATCAGGAGAGGTAACGGGCGAAGGGCCCGGAATGCGCCGGGTAGAACCATTTCCGTTCTCACCTTCGATGGTCTTCGCACCATCCGTGCGATCGCCTTCAAGGACTTTTTCTTCAACCGATGGCATTTTTTGATTTGCCACTTATGCACAAAGGGTGAAAGCCAGCCCTCTGCCCAGGGACCCACACATGTGAAGCCCAGGCGGGCTCAAGTGCTATAGATGCGGCAAAGAAAGACAGAGAGGCATCAGAGCCTGAAAGAGCGGCAGCAAGCAGAACTTTGAAAGGCCGAGATCGCTATTCTGACTAGAGCAGTCTGCTCGAGAAGGGCCTAAGGGAGTATGGCTCCGGGCGGGCAACTCTGGAACGATCACAGCTAGGCCGGTTCCGACCAGCTATCGACCGTTTGAAACGAAACGCCAAGTGGGGCGAAACACCTAGAATTCCTGCCCGTAGAACACTTCGCGATCACTCCGCGCGGCGGGCTGAGACGCACCCCCCGATCTCGAGGTGTAAATGCAATCGAAAGAGAGTATCAAGGACCACGGCTCTCATGGCGATTGATGCATTGAGGCGCCCGTGGTCGTACATGTTAACGGAATGGACTCTGCTGAGTGCCTTGACCGCGACAAGGGTGTGAAGTTAGAGCAGCGACCTTATTTCAGCGACGACGCGTGACCATGGAATTGGGGAGCCATGGTGTTTCCCCGCTAGGATGCCTGGGGAATCATCTCAGGTGACATGCCGCAAGAGGGGAAGGGTATCGACAGAAATATAAACAAATATTTCGATTTGTCAAGGACGCGCGCATCTCCCAAGCCCGCTTACCGGGCCTCCTGACGTGCCTGCCCTGCTCACCGGAAACAGATCCTCCCTGCCCCAAGAGATGATAGTCACCACACGCGTCAGAAGTGATGATGCTAACAGAGTTTTGGGGTCCTGAAGCTGGAGATTGCGGCCAGATCCTTTCACTTCTGTTTGTAGATGACGAGCCTGCTCGAGAATAAGTCGCCAATAGCTTCTTGCAGATCAAAAAACTGCGGTCGGAGTGGACGCTTTGCCGAGATCAGCGCTGTGCAGCGCTTTCAACCTTGGCAGATTCCTTTTGTTCTGACCACACGAAGAACTCACCACCGCATTTGCACGAAAAGTCTCTAGGCTTGTCATCGATCTTCATCTTTGCACCACAACTTGAACACTGGATAATACCTCTCGGAGAGTACCTCGACGGGAGAAACGGTACGATCCGTGGCTTGATGAATTTGAATCCCAGAATCATGCCAATAGCAAGGCAGATGACGAAAAGTATCCAATGTGACGATATGGTGAACGCAACAAGCAGATAGAGCACCAGCCCGATTATGGCCCCAGCGATGAGGGCGTTCTGTTTCGCTTTCTTTGCTGCTTCCTGATTTGCCATATCAACAGCCGATTTTGTCGCCTGGTTTTCGTTGGCAGCCTTAATGTCGAGTTCTGCGTGGACCTCCGCAATAGTGAATTCCTTTCCTTGGACTGGCATGGCTATCTCCTTTGGTTAGGAAACTGGGTTCTTGTGCGAATGAGCAGGAAATCCCTCCGACAAAGAGAACAGCAATGAATGTCAAGAACAATGCAGGACGATCTTAGTCAATCACTACCATGGGTTTGAATAGAGTGTCTTTTCCGACCTGCTCATGCACAGGATGAGTATCGAATTGACCTCCCGCAAGAAAGACTGTTTTGTCACGATCACAATTTGGGTCGGGAGAGATACCAAGCAATAGCACTGTCTTCTGGACATGCCTTCTCTCGATGACTGGAAATTGGCAAGATGGTCCTACATATTATGCTGCTAGCTTAGCTAAACGCTATTTGCTCTTCTCAATTTGATCGTCCAACTCCTCAAACCCTCTAGTTGAGTTATCTTTGATCTGTGGTTCTGCTTGGTCACTTGAACCTTTCTTTTTGTCAGGGACAACCTGAACCCGTTTGGATCTAGTACAGCAAGGGCACACTCCCTCTTGCTGCCTTTGTCGTAGTAGTGCTCAAGGACTGTGCTCCCGACCAGATCTGTGTATGTCAGTGACGCGGTAATTTGTCGATTGAAGGTTTCTTCGCCGACCTTTTTGTATATTCCGCCTTGAATTGCTTATACGTACACGTTGGCTAAGTCTTGCACCCTCGACTGGAAAAACCTTGCTATATCAGCACGCGCGTTGTTTCTGACGCGGTCCGACGGAGTTGGACGTTGGAAAGACCGGTAGAAGCCTCCACTCCGTAAAAGGCTTCACCTCGAGGTCCCTGGGAGAGACTGCCTGTCTTGTTAGCCCAATAAAGCGCGTCCTGCCTCAGAACAGTTTCACTCGAGCCGCCGCAACCCGCGGTCATCAACGTCGTGATGGCCACAAGGAAATACATGAGTATCCACACGGAACCTTTCACATTTGAACGACAACAAGAGTAAAGTCTGGGTGCGAATTCGGCGTTGCTCGGCAAAAAGGAGGTGAATCGAGTGTCCCTGCCGCTCATTGGAATAACCGCACCGCAAGTGCCGCCAGTGGTTCAGCGGATGACCAATGGAGTCAAGAATCTTGGCTCGTCCCCTTTCGAGGACGATCCTTACAGACAATTCAAGGAAGAGCCGAGTGCGTGTAGGCAGCAGGAGAAAAGGTCAGAATCGAGGAGGTGGCTCCGACCGTATCAATGGTTACTAGTCACATTTCGTTGCACTCGCGGAGGAATCCGCAAATATAATCAAGAAAGAAAACCTTCAGTTAAACAAGATCTGACAATTCCATCGTTTTGTGACTCGTGGCCCCGCAATACTGAAACCTACAACAAGGCTGAGCCCACCATCTCTTGAAACCTAGTGTGGCGTTTCGGAAATACCTTGAATAAATCCTGTCAGCAAATCCAGCTCTTTTGACCAGAATGGCCGCAATTCAGCACCACATTATTGCAGCGTATCTCTGAGACGGAACACTAGTTGAACCTGCCATGTGGGAAGGATCTGGGCTGCCGCACTACCCTTTTCATCGTCCTTGTGTCGTAGACCGCTGTGTGGAGACGGCAGCTATTCAGCAGGATATTGAAGTAAAGTGAGGGAGATGGGGGAAAAACATCCGCAGCTGAGTTTTGAGCGGACCCACGTGCAATCAGACATTCTCGAGCAATGAGCCAATAATAGGAGAGAATGGCAGAAAGGAATCTTTGTTCCCCTAGTGAATTTGGTGAGCCTAGTTCTTCGGGGGGTGGGAGAGTTTTCCGCAACGGCTGTCAAATGCAAGGATCAATATATGACTTGGTTCCTGGTGCCTGCTGGTCGTTCCAAGTCGGATTGACCTGCCAGTAATGACCCGGGCAAGAAAACACTTGGGTTCGGAATTCATTGGAGGGACAAATGAGGACGAAGATATTCTTTGCCATTCTCTCGTGCGTACTCTTAATTGTGAATTGTGGCTACTCTCAATCTTGGTGGAACAAGGCCGGCAAGGCCACCCGGGAGACTATTGATCGAGGACGCGAGAAGACTGCAAGCACATGGCGAAACACGCAGCCTCAACGACAGAAGGCTTGGGAGACAACAAAGAAAACCACGCATGAAACGATCAATAGCACAAAGGACAATTGGAAAAAGTCAGCACCACAACGGCAAAAGGACTGGCAGGATGTGAAGCAAAATTCGAAGCAGGCATATGATTATTCGAAACATTCCGCGAAAGACTTTGGGCAAGGATGGAAGAGCGGCGCCACAAAAAAGAAGTGATTGAGTGAAGTGTTAACTTCTCTCGCCAAAGAACCCCAACAAAGATAGGGCTTGAAGAGGCTTGCACTGAGGCGAGTGTCTGAAACCGACACGGCAACCTGCCAAGTCGTAGCAAAAGTGCTCCCTTGCAGAGAGCATGATAGCCTAGAGGCGCGGCCGAAAAGTCCGCCTCACCGTTGTGTGTATGGCACAAAGCTTGCGACTGTTGAGGACTTCAGGTCCTCTCGCAAGAAAATCAGGCGAAACGATGTTCAACGCACGTGATCCTCAAGAGTCACTTCTCAACTCTGACAGTCAGTTTCTCGAATGTGTGGGAGCGGAGAGCTTCTACGGCTTCCTCGCGCAGCACCGGCACGAGATCTTTCGCGACGAGGAGTTCGCCTTCCTCTACTGCCGTGATAACGGACGGACGGCCGTGCCGCCGAGTCTCTTTGCGTTGGCGCTTCTCCTCCAGCTTCACGACAAGGTCTCGGATCAGGAAGCGGCTGGGCGCGCGCACTTCGATCTCCGCTGGCAAGTTGATCTTGTCGAGTAGCTCAGCCATTCGGCTTTCGCCCTCACGGATCCGGGCGTGCAGGTTTCCCGCACCCGGCTCCTCCCACAGGTTCACCAAGTCAAGCAGTACGAGCAACCCACGGATGAGTGATCCTCGGTTGCGGCAGAGGAAAACGTTTCAGGAGCAGATTGAAACCATACCAACTCAGCGGGTGCCGTTGACTCCGCTTCCTCAGGCTCCGGTACCAGAGCTTCAGGACTTGGAAGTAGAAAGCAGCCATCGCACGGGAGTTTGCCGGGAGGCCATAATAGCCGTAGTGGCCACGGAGGACAGCCATAAGCCACCTATGCTGAATGGCCACCGGGAGATGCATCCGCAGATGGGATTCTTCCCGAAGCTCCTTGAGTTTGCGAGTGATCCGCTTGTGGTCAGTTTTCCGTTTGAGGATAAACCGTCCATCGCGCGTCCAGTCGCAGTAGTGTGTGAAACCCAAGAATGCAAACGTCTTCGGTCGCCGCCGCCCCTTTCGAGCGCGGTCTAAAGCAGTGATCCTGCCGAACTCGATCAGGCGCGTCTTCTCGTCTTTTAGCTCCAAATGAAACTTCCCCAGCCGCTCCCCGAGATCCCTCAGCATCCTTTCCGCTTCATCCTTATACTGAAAGCCCATCACGAAGTCATCACAGTAGCGCACGATGCAAACGCACCCGTGTGCTGCGTGCCGCCTCCAGCGATGGACCCAGAGGTCCAGGACATAGTGGAGAAAGATGTTCGCCAGGAGCGAGCTAATGGCTGAGCCTTGCGGCGTCCCTTCCTTGGTCTCTTGCCATTGACCATTCTCGAGGACACCAGCTCTGAGCCACATCCGTATCAGGTGCAGGATCCTTCGGTCTTTCACCCGATGGGCCACGATCTTCAGAAGCCATTCGTGGTCGACCGAGTCGAAAAATCTCCGGATATCCGCATCGAGGATCCAGTTCACATACCGTGTCATCACGAAGCGCTGTACGGCGTCGAGCGCCTGGTGGGGACTACGACCTGGCCGGAAGCCATAGGAGAATCCCATGAAGTCGGCTTCGTAGATGGCGCCCAGGACCTCAGCCACCGCGCTCTGGAGGAGTTTGTCCTCCAGGGTTGGGATGCCCAATGGTCTTTTGTCGCCATCGGCCTTGGGGATGTAGACCCGGCGTACCGGTTTGGGCCGGTAACGCCCCATGTGGACGCGCTCCGAGAGGCTCTCCAGATTCTTTTGGAGATCCCGTTCGTAGCTCGCCACCGTTTCCCCATCCACACCTGCGCTGGCGTTCCGCTTCAGCCGCCAGAACGCTTCTTCGAGCCGCGCTACGTTCACGTGATGAAGCAGCGCTGTGAACTGTGCCCGTTTGTCTCGTTTTGCTCGCTCGTTTACCCACCGGAGCGGTGACAACAGGACTCCCCGGCTCTGCGTCCGGGCCCCGGTCACTTCCCCCGGTGGCATCCCTATGGGCTGACCCCTTCCCTCGGACATCCTCGTTTCCTTCGGTGTCGTCATAGGTACTATTGGTCAGTCCGAATCCCGACGCGGCTCGGCGTACGACTGTGGTTGTCCCTCGTCGTATGCCCCCGTCTTGTTGGATGGCCCCGCTGTCGGGCCTCCCAGGTCCCAAATATCGCCTTTCCTTACGTGATGCGGCCTCAGACCCCGGCGGAGCGATATCACCTCGCTTTTAGCGGTGATACACATGCTGTCTTCGCTGCAGGAGACCAACTCGACCTCCGCGAACTGTTCTCTTTCGAGGCTTTACTGCCCGCACCCCGCAAAGGACTTCTGTCTACGCTTCGGACCCCGCGTTACCGCGACGCCCGCAAGACTCGATACCCACCTGCCCGCTACGGCTTTAGTGGGACGGGACTTTCACCCGCAAGCGGTCTTTAGTTTGCCTGGCGCACCCCCTGTTAGTAAGGACACGAAGTTAAGCTCCACGGTGTTGGAAAGGCACAGGAGGAAAGAACCATGGAGCAAGAGAACAAGAAATCACGCCGGCATTTTGATGAACAGTTCAAATTGGACGCCGTACGACTTTTGACCGAGAGCGGCAGACCCTTGAGGGAGGTGGCAAGGGATCTGGGAGTCGGCCGCAGCCTGCTCGAGCGATGGCGAAAGCAGCTCGGAAAGGGGAAGTCGCCCCAGGTGGCATTCCCCGGCAACGGCAATCTGGGTGGAGAAAAGAAGGAGCTTGAGGAGCTCCGCCGAGAGCTCGCCCGCGTGAAGGAGGAGCGGGAAATCCTAAAAAAGGCCATGGCCGTCTTCTCGCGACGGCCCTGATGAAGTATCAGTTCATTGCCGAGTACGCCCATGAGCATTCGATCGCGCTCATGTGCAAGGTACTCGACGCATCCAGGGGTGGCTACTACAGATTCCGGCAGCATATCGTTCGGAGCCGTGAAATAGCCAATGTGAGACTCCTGCAAGAGATCCGCATCGTGCATGAAGAGAGCCACGGGATCTACGGCAGCCCGCGGATCTTTGTGGAGCTGAGGGCGAGGGGTATCAGCTGTGGCCGCCACCGCGTGGAACGGCTCATGCAGGGCGCGGGGATTGTGGCAAAGGTCCGCCGGCGGTACCGGGTGACGACCCGGGCACGGAAGGGGGCGCAGTACTCTCCAGATCGCCTCCAGCGACGTTTTGACGTCGAGCGGGTCCATCAGGTGTGGACGAGTGATATCACGTATATCTGGACGAGTGAGGGGTGGCTGTACCTGGCCGTGGTGATGGACATCTACTCCCGTTTGATCGTCGGGTGGGCAACCAGCGCGCGAATCGATGCCGATCTCGTTTGTCGAGCACTCGACCGAGCGCTCGATCGGCACACACCGATGGGCGAAGTCATTTTCCATTCTGATCGAGGGAGTCAGTATACGAGCGACGCACTCCAAAGGCTTCTCAGAGAGAATCAGCCTGAGCTACTTCTGCCGAGTCACGGCTCGAGCTGCTACGACAATGCCGTCACCGAATCATTCTTCCACACACTCAAGACCGAGTGCGTGTTCTTCGAGCGCTACCAGACACGGGAGGATGGACACCGGAGCCTCTTCGATTACATCGAGGTCTTCTAC
>PMBQ01000357.1 GCA_003152955.1 Candidatus Bathyarchaeota archaeon | reverse complement strand
ACAATCGCGAACGCATGGGACTATCTCGGGACAGATCAAATCACCCTCCCGAGCAATGCCCGTTCGCTAATACTGGAGACCGACATTCGTTCTCAGGCACATCAGGATACACTCGGCAAAGCAGGAACAAACGTGTTTACGTCTAGCTCCTTCAGATTCGACGGAGTGAAGGCGTCACAATCTGTACCGCTTCTATCGAATCAAGCTGGGCTGTCCGGTCGAAAGGTCATCGATGTCACCGCGCAGGCGGGACAAGCAATCACACTGCGAATGATAGGAACTGTCCCTGCAACCGCGACTGAGCCTGTAACAATCGGTATTGGGGATGTCTATATCACGAGCAAACCTTGAATATGAGGCGCCCATGAAACTCCTAATAACCACAATACTCATTTGTTTTGTTCTTGGCAAAATGTCGGCGCAGACCGTGTATCCCGTGCCTGCTGACTCAAAGGGCAACCAGATTGTTCTTACGGTTGCCAATGAATCGAAGACGACAGCGGCTCAGAACCTACAGGTCCAGGTCCAAAAGGGATCTTCCGCGATAACATTCGAACAGTCAACCGCATCAGTGAAGGCTATCGCGGTCGGGAAGGAGTCGGCCATCGCTTTCAGATTCGACGTTCTCCGGGAGGCGAAGATCGGGAAGAACGATACGCTCTTGTTCCTGATTACCGACAACACGGGTTCGTCCTGGACCAAATCTGTGATCGTCTCATTTGAGGGGCCCCAAGTGTACAAGCTCGAGCAGAATTTCCCGAATCCGTTTAACCCAGCGACGACGATCTACTATGACCTTCCGGCCGATAGTCATGTCAAGATCATAATTTATGACATCCTGGGTAGGGAAGTACGGTCCCTCGTTGACGAGCAGGAATCTGCCGGCTATCAAAAGGTGCGATTTGATGTGCAGGGAGTCGCGAGCGGGGTTTACTTCTACAGGATACAGGCCGAACCGTCGAATGGAGGGAAGACTTTCAGCAACGTGAAGAAGATGATGGTTTTGAAATGACCTACCGGTCAAATTGTCTCTCATGTCATCGATTGCAGAAAAATGCCAGGGCTCAATCCGCGAGGGTTGGGCTCTGCTATTTACTGATCACATAGTCATGAAGTAATGCTCTCCTAAAATCTGGAATAAGGAGTGAATCACTTTTACCTTCCCAAACCAGAGGAGATCCATCTCAACGCAACAACCTCTCACACTTCAGCGATACGCCATGAAGATGGCGAGACACCCTTCCATCATTCAGGAGATCCATCGACGACTCTTCCACTCGAACAAGCCCAGATCGAATCCTCAAACGTGGGTCAGCCCGAACTTCCATTTGAACTAAGTAGTCATTGTTGGTGGGAATCGAGCTCTTGATTCTATCTTGGGAATTGTCCTTAAGAATTCTTTGCGCAGGAGATTTTCTTTCAAGGGTGTTTGATTTTCTAATCTTCACCTTGATATTGTCGTGGCACATCCATAAGTTATTCCCGCTGAGGCCTCACACGCGTAAGGTCGCTGGTTCGACCCCAGCAGCGTCCACAACGATTATATACGAGCTTCTTGTGCGGTCACACCGGTCTTTTGCGGAAATGTTCCAAGCACTGCAAACGCCCGATGTTAATCTCTGCGTTTGTTGAGGAGCTGCCACTGAGTCTTCAACCGCAGCTGCTTCGCTGTAACTTCTCCATCACCGACCTTCCCTCCTCGAGTGCTCCGGTCTGTCTTCCTGGCCTGAAATTCTTCCAATGAACCATCTCGAATCGGGGCTTGATGAATTCGTAAAGAGTCTTGTTCCGAGCGTCGATGTGCGACGACAGGAAGAATAACCCCTGCTCGCTCCTTCTTTTCCCCGGGGTCCCGGATTAAGCACCAGGGGGCTACCACACCGATAGTCCACTTGGGAGAAGTAGGAGTGCAGAAAGCCGTTAGAAATGAACTCGCGCTCTCAGGTCTGACACGGAATCCACAGCAGCTCAACAGCAGACTGCCACGTCACCCGCCGCCTTCACAACAATTTGCTGATCGAGAATTTTCAGATTGAACGGTTTCCAAGTTTAAACTACCAACGACCCGACGATGCGCAACGTCCTGTGTGACGCGGAAAAAAGTCACGCAAGAAAAGGGGATAAATCTGTCAATCAGAATTAAATCCCTCATGTCCGAATTCTGTCGAATGTGACTCCAAATGAGGTGTTGCTTGACTGAGGGTTAGCTACCTATTCATCCTTTCAGCCGATTCATGCTGACTTCTCTTCCTGTATACTTCGGATAATCTAAAACAGCAATCCAGAGGTTTTGGAGTTGATAAATGCCCGTGCCGTTGTGGGATTCATTAGAAGAGGAGAGCGGATATGACAACAAAAGGGAACGCAGTCGTCGCGGTGCTGCTGAGCATCGCCGTCGTCATGGTGGGGTGTTCTGCCAGTAATGCAGTGAAAGGTGGAGCGATCGGTGTGGGAGGCGGGGGGGTAATCGGTGGCCTTGTCGGGAAGGCAGCCGGGAACACTGCCCTCGGCGCAATCATCGGAGCTGTAGTGGGCGGAACCACCGGTGCTATCATCGGCAACAACATGGACAAGAGGGCGGAGGAGATGCGACAGGATCTCTCGCACGCAAAAGTTGAACGAGTCGGCGAGGGAATCAAGATCACGTTCGACTCCGGGATTCTCTTTGTGACGAATTCATCCGAGCTTCAACCTGCGGCAAGAGCGAACATCGAGAGTCTTTCGAGGATATTGAATAAATACCCGGACACAAACATTCTCATAGAAGGCGATACTGACAACGAAGGAACCGCAGAGTACAACCAACATCTGTCGGAACGTCGCGCACAGTCTGTTGCCGACTATCAGAAGGGCCAGGGGGTTGCAGGCTCGAGGATTTCCACTGTCGGGCTCGGCGAGTCGCACCCTGTTGCTTCGAACGAGACGGCAGCAGGCCGCCAGCAGAACAGGCGGGTCGAGGTTGCCATATTTGCGAACGAGAAGATGAAAGATGCCGCGGAAAACGGCAAACTCAACTAGCGAGACGCCTTGATATTGTCGTAGCACTTCCAT
>PMBQ01000233.1 GCA_003152955.1 Candidatus Bathyarchaeota archaeon | reverse complement strand
GATTCTAACTCTCCACCCTTGCGCGCATTCTTATTAGGGAAAATTCTCGATCCAATGCAGACGAAGGACAAAGAGGCAGCCTCCTCCGGTGCAATTCCGCCTGAGGATATACTTGCCTATGATCTTGAGCAGGAAGATGGATACTTGAAAGCGATTCACATAAAGAACTACGGCGACGATCGCCGTGTGCTAGAACTAAAGAACGCCATCCGATGGACTCTGCGGAGAATGTATGAGAAGACTTCGACAAAGAAATAGTCTTACCAAGTCCGAATCGCCCTATTGTCTTGTTCTTGATGCGATTGCCCCAAGTGCTTGCGTCTTTTCCTGTTCTATNNATTTGAAAGTGCACCCATTACACTCGCGTGGGCGAGGAATATTGCCGTCTGAAGATCAGAGAGTGCGTTCTCGTTCGCGCAATTTGACAGAGAATTTGCGAGTGACATTGTTCGAGCTGCATTTTCAGCAGTTGTGAGCGGTACTTCAGCCGCCCATCTGAGCTTGTTCTGGATTTCCGCGGACCTAGTGTGTTTCTCTTGATCGCTCGACTTCGGGAGATGGTAGGCCTGCATCAGATTTGCAAAACTGCGTGAGTCTTCGTCCACTAATGCAACGAGGCGCTTTTGTAGTTCGTCGCTTTCAGATACTATCTTCTCGACTTTGGGCCAATGCTGTTGGTACTCGGGTTTCTTTAGAGTTAGACGGGAGGCCATGCTCACAAGACTGGCGGCTAGTGAACCTACGTACGCGGAAACGCTCCCACCTCCGGGAACTGGTTTCTCTGATGCGACTTCAGATCCGAAAGCTTCTAGGTCCAGTGCGACCAGCTTGTCGGTCTGGGTCTCGAACAGTTTCGTTTCAAGGATCTGATTCTTGCTGAATCTTTCGAGTTGAAGATAGAACTCGGCTGTATCTATGAGTGCTTCCATTGGAACAAGTCCAACAATTTCACTTGCAAGAATTTGAACGCCATGATGCTGAGCTAGCGCTTTGACGACCTCGAAGGCTTTGAAGAGCTGGCTGGCCTTGTAATCTACCATATTCATGGAAACCTGGACTATGCCCCGGTCTTTCAGTTCGAAACCGAGTGCCTTGACCGCCGAGAGCCCGCCGTCTTTTCCTCGCACTTGTTTGGCTATCTTCTTCGCTGTGTCTAAGTTTCCGGTGGCCAAGTTGATGTTGAAGGCTATGAGGATCGATCTGGCTCCGACGGCCGTGGCACCGGCTGTGGGATGAATGGCATTGGGTCCGAAATCAGGTGTCTTCTCGACGTTTTTTCCAATTTGATCCCTTAACCCCTCGAATTCGCCTTTTCTGACGTCTGCTAGGTTCTTCCGATCGGGTCGGGTTGCAGCTTCTTCGTAAAGGAATACGGGGACGTTGAATTTGGACGTGTATTCGGCGGCGAATTCTTTCGCCAGTTGGACACACTCGGGCATAGTAATCTCGGATACTGGAATAAACGGAACCACATCTACCGCGCCCATACGCGGGTGCTGGCCACGGTGCTTGTTCAGGTCGATCAGTTCAATCGCTTTGCCGCTCACAGCCATGGCAGCTTCCTTAACGGCGTCTGGTGTCCCGACGAACGTTAGAACGGAACGATTGTGGTCTGCATCCGACTCGATATCGAGCACCTTAACGTTGCATGATCGAGCCGCTCCAACAATGGAATCAATCACGTCTTTTCGTCTCCCTTCGCTGAAGTTTGGGACGCACTCAACGAGCCTCAAATTCATCGCGCTCGATGATAACCTGGCGCAGCTAATTTCGTTTCGGTCAAATCTGGGAGCCCACCGGTGTTGTCGTAGTGTATTGCTCTTAAGAGCGAAAAGGCAACTAGTCTACAGAAAGCTAAGGTGAACAGGCTGTGCCAGGTAAAGTTATGGACGGTCGCATTGTAGCACGGAAGATCAGATCACAAGTTAAGGAACGGGTCGGAGCTTTGGTCGGTTCGCCAGTGAAACCGTATCTCGCAACGATACAAGTGGGCGATAATCCAGCATCACGAACGTATCTGAAGAACAAGCACGCTGCGTGCATGGATGTTGGAATTATGTCACGAAATATTGAGCTACCTGCAAATACGACTCAGCAGGACCTGCATCGTGTCATCCTTGAGTTGAACGAAGAGACGGCGGTCGCGGGAATCTTGCTTCAGTTGCCCTTACCTAAGGGTTTAGATGAAGTCTTCGCCGTGTCCACTATTGCACCAGAGAAGGATGTCGACGGATTGCATCCTTACAACCTCGGTCTTCTGGCACAGAATAAAGCAGAGTTGGTCGCTTGCACGCCGAAGGGCGTGCTTGCCATGCTTAGGTATTACCGAGTCAAGGTTGCGGGTAGTCACGCTGTCGTGATAAACAGGAGCAAACTCGTTGGAAGACCTCTATCCCAACTGCTGTTGAATGATGACGCGACGGTCACTGTTTGCCATTCGAAGACGGAGGATCTGAAGGGGATTTGCAGACAGGCCGACATTCTGATCACCGGAATCGGACGGCGCTCGGAGTTCACCGTGGGAAGCGACATGATCAAACGCGACGCGACAGTAGTCGACGTAGGGACGAGCAGCGTTGGGGGCAAGTTAATGGGTGACGTTGATTTTGATGCCGCGATCGGGGTAGCTGATTATGTCAGTCCTGTCCCAGGGGGAGTCGGCCCGATGACCATAGCGATGCTACTGTACAACACGTTGCTCGCTTCATGCCTGCAGAATGATGTTGACTTGGGTTTCAGCGCTGACGAGTTGAAGACCGCTGAACCTTCGTGAGAAAAAGCGAGCTCTACGTCGCCGAATGCTGTTTCTCAGGAACGACAAGCCTGCAACGCAACTTGACTATCTTAGCTCCCGGATATCGCTGAGGCTTTTCAATCTTCAGGAGTTCGAGGATGCAAGAACGATTTCGATCTATTTGCACATAGGCAGTGAAGTGAGGACGAGAGATATTCTTGCGCGGTGTATTGCTCAAGCGAAGCGTGTAATCATCCCGGTTACAAACAGGATGAATAGGCGATTGATCTTCTCTGAACTCACGGCCCCAGAGAGAGAATTGGAAGTTGGCAGTTTCGGAATCCTTGAACCAAAAACTGAGTTTCTAAAGCCAGTCCCATTGGAGGAGGCGGAGGTTGCTCTCGTTCCTGGTATTGCTTGGGATCTGCGCGGCTACAGAATAGGCTACGGTGGCGGCTACTATGATCGAAGCATCAATTCGCTGCACCACCACGTGTTGACGGTTGGTTTGGGATACGATTTTCAGATCGTCAGGGAGGTTCCGACGACCCGATACGATCGGCCTGTGGACAAAATAGTCACGGAGCGTAGAGTAATAACCCAAGAGCTTATTCCCTCCGTTGATTGAACAAGAAGGTTAGCTCTGCTGGCAGCGAGCGAGGACTGGCGGTCGAACTTTTCCAAAGATCGCTGGGGGGTGACTGAGCAGGCGGTGATTCAATTGACTAGGTGACCGTGAGCGTTATGGTTGTGATTAGATGCCTGGGGAGATAGGTGTACACGAAGAACGTGGGATGGTACGTTCCCTTCGGGGTGACTCCACCATGGTTAACGTAGAGGAAGATTGTTACGGTGCAGGTACCCGACCACAGAAAACTGTTGTAGTTTGCCGTTGAACAACCCGTTGTTGTCAACGCGCTGTCGACGAATGGGGCTGAACCATCTGCTCCGAACCATGTAGCCTCGCAAACTATCCAGCAACTGTAGTACGTCGTGGACACCGAATCCAATAACCTGAGTCTCGCTTCCGCTCGTGGCGGTCACATTATTCGGCACCACCTGAAGGATGAAGATATATGCAGAGACCGGCCGGACAGTCAGAGACGCAGAAGGAAACTGACAGTATGATGACTGTCAGGACTAGTGCTCGAGATATTGCGAGCTTTTTCGATATCCTCAATGTGTCGCCTGTCGAGCGTCCTCATCTTTGACAGGTTCTTGAATCCTCATTCCAAATTGAATGGAATTGCATACGAACTCGACAGAATCGGCCAATTCGGAAGCGCGATTTTGATATGAACAAGTAATGCGGTCGATGAGACCGCTACTTGTAAAGTCGGCTCAGTTACCCCAGGTTAAAGTCATTTGAGCGTCATGTTTGTGACTGTCTTCATTGCCGACAACGGAACAGAATTTGGATTAAGCAATGAATGTTGTGGGGGCCATTAGATACTGAGCTATTTCTTGGCCTTTGACTGTGCGTATTCCGCTATCTTTTGGGCAGCGTTGATTCCAGTCGCATCCAGTAGACCCCTGAATCCAGGTGATGCGTTGACTTCGATTACGAAAGGTTCATTCTCAACGGTTATCAGATCGACGCCAGCGATCTCGACACCGACTGCCTCCGCTGCCCTCATAGCAGCCTCAGCCTCTGCTTCGGAGAGAGTATGTGCGATTCCCCGTCCGCCCATGTGGATATTGCTCCTCCATTCGTTAGGCGCCGCCTTACGCTTCATCGCTGCAACAATTTCAGACCCCGCAACGAATACCCGTATGTCTTCCCCTGGGTTCTGCAGATATTTCTGTATGCAGATTATTTGGTCGAGCTCAGACAGCGTGTCGATGATCGGGCCTGCTTCTTTGGGGTCCCTAACCAACATGACGCCAATCCCTTGAGTTCCGCTTAGCAGTTTCATTACAATAGGTGGGGAAAGATATTCCGTGGGTTCCTGATCTCGCCTTCTAGACGCGATCAACACGCTCTCAGGAATTCTTATGCCAACAGCGTGAAGTGTTTGGAGCGTTAGATACTTGTTTCTTGCAGTCAGTAAACCTTGCATGGAGAGTGTTGATGGGATTTCCATTAACTCAAATTGCTTTAAGATCATCATTCCAAGCGGAGTCAAGCTACGCCCGATGCGGGGAATCGCCGCATCAAGATCTGCCAAGGACCGGCCATCGTAGACTGCGTCTGCTTTTTTCCCGTCAAGGTTTAGGTGAACTTGGGGCGTGTGAAGGTAGACTGGTTCAACATGTCTATCCTTGAGTGCTCCGATGATTTCTGTCGTTGCCCAAAACGCTTGATTCTTAGATAAGACTCCGATCTTCATGAAGCCGGCCCCAAACCGAACTGGCCTTAATACCCACTTTGATAAAGAGTACGTCGTCGTGGTGAAGATGACGAAAGAGCGAATTGTCATCGGCCCCATCGAGTTTGTGAAGGTCATCGGACACAACGGTGAAGCACGCGTAAAAGGAAAGATCGATACAGGTGCGACAAGAACTTCGGTCGACGTGTGGCTTGCAGCCAACATTGGCTTGGGGCCAACTGTAAGAGTAGCGAAAGTGAAATCTGCACTACTCGATGAAGTGCGCAGTCGACCTCTGGTACAAGCGATAGTGGAGATCGAGGGTCAGGGGTTCGCACTGCCCGTAAGTGTGGACGACCGGTCCGACATGCGGTACCCGGTTCTTGTTGGTATGGACATCCTTAGACTCGGATGTTTCTTGATCGACCCGACGAAAAAAGCCCCCCCGAAATATCGCGGCCTGATTGAACCGGAGAGCAAGAGTTAGAGGTCGTTTCTGGAATTCGAGTGAAGCATTTTTCAATGCCAACGCCTTATTCGACGTGTCGGGAATTCTGTTGTTCGCAGGAAGAGATTTTCTCTCAATGGCCGACCTCAACCGCACAGAACTCGAAAGCTTGCTGGATCTTGGACTCCAGCTGAAAGCGGAAGCAAGAGAGGGCAGTCTAGAACCTGCGCTCACCAGGAAGGTGGTTGGGTTGCTGTTCGAAAAGCCCTCGACCAGAACGAGAGTTAGCTTCGAGGCTGCTGCTTATCAACTGGGCGGGCAGGCAATGTATCTACGAGCGGACGAACTTCAACTCGCTCGAGGTGAACCGTTGAAGGACACTGCACGCATTCTAGGCGCATATCTCAACGGGATTGTGATTCGAACTTACACTCATCAGACCTTGGTCGAATTCGCTGAATATGCCCCCGTGCCCATTATCAATGCCCTGAGTGACCTTGAACACCCGACCCAGATAGTTGCCGACATGCTTACCCTCCAAGAGGCGAAAGGAAAACTCTCAAACCTTCGATTTGTTTGGGTCGGTGATGGTAATAATGTCTGCAATTCTTGGTTGCTTGGCGGAGCAACCATGGGAATGAACTTGGTTGTTTCCTGCCCCAAAGGATTCGAGCCAAACAAACCTGTGATCACTAGAGCCAAGAAGCTCGCAGTCGAATCCGGTGGAACAATAGAAATCATCCGTGATCCGAAGAAAGCAGTTGAAAATGCCGACGTAGTCTACACAGATGTCTGGGTCAGTATGGGGCAAGAGAAGGGCGCGAAAAAGAAACTACAACTGTTCAAGGGCTATCAGATCAACTCGAAATTGCTCTCAAGAGCTGATTCAAACGCTTCGGTAATGCATTGTCTCCCCGCTCACAGGGGGCTGGAGATAACTGATGACGTACTGGAAGGTCCGAATAGTATCGTCTGGAAGCAAGCCGAGAACAAGTTGCATGGTGCCCGAGCTGTCTTAGCCGCCTTCCTTAGCGTCTCCTAAGATCCCTTGCGTTCCCATACTCTCTAGGAACTCATGGGCTTTCCGGAGTGTTTCTTTCGCGTTCTTGTAGGTTAACCTCTCAATGGCCCGATCGTAGGACATCCATGTGAACCCTACATGTTCTCTCGATAGCCTAATGGCCTCGGTGCGGGTTTCAAGCAGATAGAACACTACTTCCTTGTAGACGGTTCCTCCAGCTCGCTTGTAGTAGTAACTGATTGGTTGACGATAACCTTCGATGAAGGTCACCTCGGATAATCCGGTCTCCTCTTCAGTTTCACGTCGAACAGTGTCCATTTCTGACTCGTTTTTCTCAACATGCCCCTTTACGAAGTCCCAGTGTCCTCCCTCATAGTGAAGCAATAGGTACTTTCTGTTCCCGTTGCGCTTGAAAATGACGGCCCCGCATGACTTCTCTGATGGCATGGTGAAGCACTCAAATCGTTACTTCAGGTCGGCTGGCAGAGAAGAATTGTCCCGTCTTAATTTCTTTGCCTATAACCGCGCATCATGGATTGGATCACACCTGCTAGCCCTGCGCCCAGCAGGAGAGATAAAGGCCGCCCAGAACTAACTCTCTCGCAAGACGGTTATTTCGAACAACTATCTTACGCGTAATAGCCGCGCCGAAAATCCCTCCCACAACGGCTTGAGACACGGATGGGAAATACCGAGTTGAGTAAACCCATGAACCGTCGCTGCTCCACCCATCTACGAAGCGAACGACGCTGACGGGCTCAAGCCAACGATATTTTCAGCCACGCCTAAAGCCGTCCCGCGGCTGAGCAACAGCATGCCTAGAATCGTCGCGAGCCCAAAGAAAATTTGTAGGAGGAAGTGCTGAAAGGCGGGGGCGAGCGTGTGTCGCCCTATGACACGGCTCTGCCAATAATCTGATCTACTTGTTCCTTGAGGTCGGATGACCTGTTTATGACGCCCTGCTTCTCGCAGTAGTGAAGAGCCTCTTGTACGTCCGATCGACATTCGGGCGAAGAGTTGGCGACCGGCGCAACCATTCGGGTCATTTCTTTGCCGCAAAGTGGGCATTTC
>PMBQ01000095.1 GCA_003152955.1 Candidatus Bathyarchaeota archaeon | reverse complement strand
ACTGCTATCGTTGTCACTACCAGGAAATGGTGGTTAGATATCCTTCCACTATATTTGCATCTCCAGATTTCAGTCCTGTTTCATATTGTCGCTATTGCAGAAATGCGTTAGCTCCGAGTGATAGTTTCTGTCCATACTGCGGCAGATGGAAAATGGGCTATAATGTAAGTGTCTATCTACCGAACAGTAACAGCGAGAAAATGTTGAACTATCAACCGTTAAGGTAAAGTTGCCTACACGATTCCTGTCGCAAGTGTTGGGCGAAGCGCCGCGCAGACAGAACCTAGAAGCGAGAGTCACGACCCAAAATCAGGAACTAAGTAAACTACCAATCTATATGATGCGACATGGTCACAGACACGGCTATCCACCGCAATCGTGAATGCCGAGGTGTAGTCTGGAGATAGGACGGGTGGATCGGTGAACTCGAAAGAGAACGCTTCAATGTGAACCGTTTCCTCCGCTTGGGCACAGCCCCAAGTATTGGGTCACTTTTTATAGTGGTCTAGCCTCTTGTGAAGGTAGTATACTGGAGATCTTACCTGCGTGGATGACGGGAGGGCCGTAAAGCTCGTGCCGATTATCGAAGCGAGTATTATCTTTCGTATAACTAGAAAATAGGGACGGTGGAAAACGAAATGGGTTATGAGAATAGAAGCTACGGTGCCCCGAGGCAAATGACGAAAGTCAAATGCTCCGAATGCGGTGCAGACACGGAAGTACCGTTTGTGCCAACTACGGGCAGACCAGTCTACTGCAGAGACTGCTTCCAGAAGCGTCGAAGCTATTAGGCAAACAGCCTACAACTGGTGTTGACATGAATTTCTTCATTTTTATTTATCTTCAAATGTCCGTCCAGTAGGGTTCCCTGGTCCAGTTCTCTGGACAAAGAAGGTCCAGAATAAGGGGAAAGGAAAAGGGAGAGTAAGGGAGGGAAGAGGCCAGCTGGGTTATCAGTCATTTTTTCGTTTACTTTTACTCTTTGGCTCTTCTGCATCTGGTTCTTCATCTTCTCCATTCGCAAAATTCCCTCCTACCCTGATTCGGAGTTGAGCAACTCCTCCTAGGTAATTGAGACTTAGCGACTCACAGCGCATGTACGAGTTGTGTTTCTTGTGTGAGTGGGAACCAAGTGTGCTGTCTCCCGTCTTGTGACTCAGCAATTCACGGAAGAACAGGAAGAAAGGTGACGTTTGGTGGCTGTTTCCAACTGGCTTATGGCGTTAACCTGTCCCCCACTATGTGGCCTCGACCGATATTCTCTGCTCCACAGGAGAAAGAACCTACCTCGCGGAGAGGGTGTGTACTTGGGAGCTTCCTATTCAGTCACTTGCTTCGTAGTGGTTGTCGTAGTTGTCGTTGTTGTGCGTGGTCGTCGTTGTTGTGCAGATTTTATTTTCGTTTCCCATTCGGTGGGTCGGCTGACGTGGAATTTTCGCTTTTCGATTGTTTCTGGTGTGTCTGGGTTGTCTCTTGACGCCACTTCCACAGCCAATCTTTTCCTTAGCCGTCCCTCGATCCATACGTTTTGAACTGATTTAAGCTCGGCTGAAAATTCGATCATCTTCTCTTTCGTTTTTCCGCTTTCAGTTTCGAATGTGAGGTGGATGTCGGTGAGCGTCAAAGTCCCTTTATGCCCGTTATCTTCTCCGCATTTTTCTTGCAATAGTATGTGCTCGTCGCCCTTCGGCATTGTCATGCGCCCTTTCGCTTCAGTTTCATTGATCATTCTTCTTCGCCTTCATCATAGCACTCTTACGCATNNTCATTCTAAATATGTATCCTTATAAGTAGCTATGAACTATAGCTAACCTTGGAGGAAGAATGGAATGAGTGTACACATCGGGCTCCTTGCGATCGTAGTGATTGTTCTGGTTGTTTGGTTTGTCCTTTAGAGCCGATGTTTCTTCTATCTATCAGAAAGTGAAGGAGGCGAAAAAAGAATGACAATGTCGTACTATCAGTCACCCAACGGATACTACACCTATCAGCAACCTACCCAATACTACTATTACCCGTNNTCACCTACCCAATACTATCAGCAACCAACAACAAGAACAACAACTACCACCACAACAAGACAATACTACAGCTAAGCCTGCTACCCGGATGTACTCTTACCAACCGCAAGAGTTCAGGGTCCAGTGACAGCTCTAGGGGTACTTTCTCACGCCTTTCAAGAGAGCCCAAATCCTCCTTTCTTTATGTTTTCAACCTTTACGAATGCTGACGGGTTATCTTTCATTCTGCGATCACCTCGCTATGGTGGGTTCGCAGGTGCCACTCGGTCTTCGCGAGTCGGAAAGAACAGGGGTCCGCAATATTCGCAGTTCATGCTAGAACCGCCAACTCCTGCAGGTATTCGTCCGCGTCGACTGGTGCTGGATCCTCGAAGGTTACACGACGTTTATCCTCATTGAACTCGTCCAACGACTNNCATGATTCTTGCCTCCGCATCTGCAGGTGCATTTGAGTTCCTTAGCCTGCAGGCAGTTGGTATCGCATTCTCCGACTTCGAAGTTTAGTGGTTCTCGGACTTGTTCGACCTAACGATGTCTAACCTATTCCAAGTTCACCTACTCCTGTTTCTGTTGGGGTATAGTCGTATTCCCCTCTGTTGCGGTTGGGGTGAGGGTCTATTCCCCTCTAGCGTGGGAGGATCTTGCTTTTGGTCCAGAGTGGGTTTTTGCAGTGGGGGCAGCTCTGTGTTTGGAAGCATTGTTCCTTGCCAATTTTCTCCACGAGGTCATCGTGTTCGTTCTGATAGCCCAGTGGTGGGTTGGCTGCGCCGTGTTGGTTCCAATCGTTATCTTGTCGCGTGAGACGTTCGTCTTTCCAGCTGGGTTCAACGATCTCCGTTGTTGTCCAGAGGGGTTTGCCGCAGTTAGAATAGGGGCAGTTTACTTGCCTGTACCCCAGCTTGGCTAGGTCCACCTTCTTGCGGGGAGCTTTCTTTGCGCTCAATGCTTCACGCCGCCTTTGGGATGTGGTGTAGTCCTATTCCCATCTGTTTCTGTCAGGGTGTGGGGTTATTCCCGGGGTTTGAAGTCAAAATAGTCGTCACTATATGCTAACGTAGGACAACGGACGCACCAAAATAAAAAGGAAATAAAAAAAAATCGGGGACCTTGTTCGGGCCGTTACCTTCCCAACATGCCGAATATTCCGCCCAGCACGCCAAGAACGAAACCGGCCACGAAGCCTCCGCCAATTATCAAGCTCAGTACTGCTAGCGGGAAGACTACGACGCTTCCAATTGTTCCGTAACCCAGCAGCATTAGAACCGATCCTATCACTAGTATGAGTCCGATGATTGCACCGATTATGAAGATGAGGCTGTGCGTTGGAGACGGGTCGATGACTGGAATCCAGAAGAATACTCCGACCCAGAGGTTGTAGAACGATGTCGATAGTAGAGCTGCTGCGTTGAGCATTATGAGAATTCCTGCAAGCATTGCGAGAATGAATCCCCAAAGAGCTCTCGGGGGTCCTGATTGGAAGTTCATTGGTCC
>PMBQ01000405.1 GCA_003152955.1 Candidatus Bathyarchaeota archaeon | reverse complement strand
ATAGTTGTTGGACTAGGAATGGGGCTCTTTTCCTCTCCAAATATCAGTTCTGTTATGGGATCTGTCCCCCCACAAAGACGAGGCGTCGCATCAGCAGTTAGAGCAACGATCTTCAACACGGGCAATGTGGTGAGCATTGGCCTCGTAGCGTACATTATCACAACGGTGATTCCATACCAAGTTGTGTCTGGACTACTCACGGGCGGCTATACCACACTTACAGCAACCGAGGCGACTGGGTTTGTGTCAGGCATAGGACGAGCGTTCGTTGTAACAGCAATCATCACGTTTGCCGGAATGTTTGCTTCGAGCCTGCGCGGACCGAAGCACAAGACGCCCCCATTCTAACCGAATTCGCAGAAGCGCGAAATCGCACTCCGGTGTGCAGAATACTAGAAATCGGACGCGAGAGGCCAGTGCAGCAGAGAAGATTTTGGTCCCGATTCGTTGGGAACCTACCTGTGTGTGTTACCCTGGAATATTCTGATTTCACGCTACGTTACTCACAAATGAAAAACTAGGTTTCCTTCCACTTTGCGATTTTGATATTGAAGTTCGGGTTTTGGTAGACTCCGAGCAGTCGCACCCAGAGGGCCACGTACATTTCCATTCCTCTGGAAGCAGAAATATCGCCTAAGTCAACTACCGACTTCCAACCGAACCATTTGGTCAGTATCTCATTGACCTTCGTTTTGGCATTGGTGTCGTTTCCGCTCACCAGTATGTCATGGTCGCCATGAACAAGTGAAGGATTAACCATAACGTTGCAGTTGACCGTGTTGAGCGCCTTCACCACTTTAGCATCTGGAAAAGCCCGTTGAATTTGCTCGCCTATCGAGTCAGTGTTGCAGACCGTGAATGTCGGCGGCATTCCATGCGAGAAGTCAAGTGGGTTGGATAAGTCGATCAGAAGCTTGCCCTTGAGGTTTTCCTTTCCAGCAAGCTTCAGAGCTTCTAATGAAGCTGAACCTGCGGTACAGTTGAAGACGATTTCTCCGAAAGTTGCTGCGTCCGCAAAGGTTCCTTGTGATGCTTTCGACCCGTTCACGCTTGCCCATTCCGTGGCTTTGGGGTTGTTGACGGTGCGAGATCCCATCTTCACTTCGTGGCCTAACTGAACTAACTTCGAAGCGATGGTGTTTCCGACGATTCCGGTTCCAAGAACCCCAATTTTCATGACAATAGCTCCTTGAATGCTTGGTCGTTTTGTTAGAGACTATTTATTGACTATGTCAATGTGTCCAACTTAGCGAATCCAGCGGATTCGAGGATTAGCCGTGCCGGCAGAAGAACGAACTAGGAAGACGATGTATTCATTTGCCGCTTCAACGTATAACTTCGTCGAGCAAGATTGACTGCGGTGTCCGCTGTTAATCCGACATTCCCCGACCTTTCGAAGCCTCATCCGTTCTCCGTGTATGACATGGTTTCCATGGAACGGGTGGGAGAGCCCAAACCATCCCCAGATGGACGGTGGGTAGCTTTCACGCTAAGAACGTGGGACCGAGATGCGAACAAGACGACTACTAACCTTTGGCTTGCGGCGATTGACGACAAGACGATCCGCCAGCTTACATCGGCAAAACATCAAGCTGACACATCCCCTGCTTGGTCTCCCGACGGGCGTACGGTGGCGTTTGTGTCTAATCGAAGCGGGTTACAGCAGATATGGACTATTCGAGTAGATGGCGGCGAGGCGCGACAACTCACTAATTTTCCACTTGATGTGGACAACCTGAGCTGGAGTCCAATAGGGAAACACATCGCGTTCTCTGCAGAAGTGTACCCAGATGCGGACGACTTCGAGACAACCGCCAAGCGTGACAAGGAGAAAGCCGATGGTCCAGTCAAGGCGATGAAGTTCGATCGGCTGTTCATTCGCCACTGGGACAAATGGTTCGATGGGAAGCGTAGCCACATCTTCGTTCTACCGGTGAAGCGCGCAGGAGCAGACGGCGAATGGGTTGTTGATGGACCGCCAGTTGACTTGATGAAAGGTGTCGACGGTGATTGTCCGACGAAACCGTTCGGCGGCCCGGAGGAGTACGCGTGGTCACCGGAGGGTGAGGAGATTGCTTACACGATACAGCTCGGCCCTGATGAGGCCGGGTCTACAGACCTGAACATTCACCTAGTTCCGATAACGGGCGGCCCTACTCGCTGCATCACCGCTGAAAACAAGGCCATAGACACGCAGCCCGTGTACTCACCCGATGGAAACGCAGTGGCGTACCTAGCAACGAAACGACCGAGTTTCGAGTCAGACCGCCGTCGCATCGTGCTCTACGACCGCAAGTCAGGTAAGAACCGTACACTCACAGAAACTTGGGATCGCTCTCCCAGCTCTCTCGCGTGGTCTCCGGAGAGCAAGACCCTTTTCGTCACGGTGGAAGAGAACGGCCGAAACAAGATTTTCTCAGTAGACATTGCGAGCGGTCACCCGCGCGAACTGGTGGGTGAGCATTACAATCTTGGGGTGGCCATGGCCGGCAGCCGTATCGTCTTCACTCAAGATTCGCTAACCCAGCCGGCCGAGCTCTGGACTGCTAAGAGTGACGGTTCGGATATGCTCCAACTTACACGCATCAACGAAGAGCGTGCGAAACTTGCGATGATGTCGAAGCCTGAAGAGTTCGATTTCATCGGAGCGATCGACGAAAGAGTGCAGGCGTGGATTCTGAAACCAGTTGGGTTCGTCGACGGGAAAAAGTTCCCGGTGGCGCTGATCATTCACGGCGGTCCGCAAGGGGCAAACGAGGACCACTTTCATTATCGCTGGAATTTGCAGGCATTCGCTGGGGCGGGCTTCGCGGTGATCACGATAAACTTTCACGGCTCCACGGGCTTCGGCCAAGCATTCACAGATTCAATTAGCGGTGATTGGGGCGGTAAGCCGTTTGATGATCTGATGAAAGGGCTCGACTATGCCGTTGCGACTTACCCTTGGCTTGACGGCGACCGGGTCGCGGCTCTCGGCGCTTCATACGGAGGATGGATGATCAACTGGATCAATGGACACTCAAAACGATTCAAATGCCTCGTGAACCACGACGGAGGATTCGATGAGTTCTCGAACTACTTCACCACCGAAGAGCTCTGGTTCCCAGAGTGGGAATACAAGGGCACACCGTGGGAGAAGCCTGAACTCTACGACAAGTTCTC
>PMBQ01000191.1 GCA_003152955.1 Candidatus Bathyarchaeota archaeon | reverse complement strand
GTCCTGCGGAATTTGCGGCACAGACATCGAGAAATTTCACGGAGACCACATTACACCTCCGGTGCTTGGACATGAAGTCGCAGGAGAAATTGAATTGGCGGGCAGCGACATTCAGACATTTAGGAAAGGAGATAGGGTCATTGTTCATCATCATATTTCATGCAGAAGCTGCTTCTACTGCAAGAACGATCTAGAGACTCTCTGCGACGCCTATCCGAAAAGCAACCTTGACCCCTGCGGTTTCGCCGAATACTTCCGAGTCCCAGAAAAATTAGTGAAGGGCGGAACTATCTACAAGCTGCCAGACTCAATGAGCTTTGAGGAGGGCTCACTAGTCGAACCTACCGCCTGTTGCATTAGAGCACTAAGGAAATCCGGCATAAAGGCAGGTAACAGTGTTGCAATTTTCGGCGTGGGACCTGTGGGTCTGACACACGTTCAATTGTTGAAGCTCTATGGGGCAGCGCCAATCTTTGCTATTGATGTCTTGGAATCGCGCCGTCAAATGGCTTCGAAACTAGGCGCTGGCACAACACTGGATCCAGTGAGTGAAGACGTAACTAGGAAAGTGCTAGACGGAACAGAGGGTAGAGGTGTAGATTTCGCCATTGTCGCTACAGGAAACCCCAAGGCGATCCAGCAAGCAACCACTTCGGTCAGAAGCGGCGGGAAGGTTGTTCTTTTCGGAGCGCCCGCTCGAGGAACGCTCGTCTCACTTGACTTTAGCAGGCTCTTTCTTCAAGAGATCGGCATTCAATCCAGCTACTCAACCTCTGAAACTGAGATACAAATGGCTTTGGAGCTAATAGAATCAACACGAATCAAACCGTCTCAGTTAATCACCCACAGGTTACCCCTTGAACGTATTGTAGAAGCGCTTCACCTTGCTGAAAGTGGAAGAGAAGCAGTGAAGGTCATCGTGGAAAATCAATGAAGCTGCTCCGAACCTCATAGATGGCACTTTAATACTCTTAATGGCCTTCGCCCTTCCTATGTCAGACACAATGCTCGCGGTAAGATTCTACAAACCTGGCGAGCTGAAAGCAGAGCACGTACCCATTCCCAGACCCGGTCCGGGTGAACTGGTCGTCAAGAGCGCGGTGGCTCTGACATGTGGCACCGATGTGAAAATGTATAGACGAGGCCATCCGCTTGCTAAACCGCCACAGATAATTGGCCATGAATTTGCGGGTACTATCACAGCCGTCGGCACAGGCGTTGACAACTTCAAGCTTGGAATGAAAGTTGTCTCCGTCAATTCAGCACCGTGCGGCAAATGCTTCTACTGCCTCAAACATCAACCGAATCTCTGCGAACGCCTAGACGAGAGCATAGTAGGATTCACCTGGCCAGGCGCATACGCAGAATATGTCCGAATCCCAGAGAGAATCGTACGCCAGAACACATTCCAAGTTCCTGACGGAGTTGCTTTGGAGAGTGCGGCAAGTCTTGAACCGTTGGCTTGCGTCGTGCATGGCTGGGACCTGGTGGAGCAAATCACTGGCGGAGTGGTGGTCATAATCGGCGGAGGTCCGATCGGATTGTTACATGCACAGCTGGCACGTGTGAACGGCGCGAGGAGAGTGGCAATGTGCGATATTGTTCAAGACCGGTTGGACGAAGCGAAGAAGATTGGAGTTGACGTTACAATAAACTCCGCGGACGAAAATCTAGCCGACCGAATTTTGGACTTGACTGACGGAAGGGGCGCAGACATAGTTGTTGAAGCCGTTGGGAGGCGCGAGACGTGGGAAGCTGCTCCAGCACTAACCCGCAAGGGCGGCACCGTTCTGCTTTTTGGAGGATGCTCCCCCGGGACCGCTGTTTCTTTTGAAGCGGAGAAGATCCACTATGGGGAACTTCACGTTCAGGGTGTGTTTCATCATACACCCTCAGCCGTTGAACGAGCTTTCCGCCTCATCGTGTCAGGTAAGGTCTTGATTAAGCCGTTAATCTCACATGAGATGCCGCTTCAGAACGCCGAGGAAGCGTTGGAGTTGATGGGAAGCGGCAAGGCGCTGAAGATTGCTCTTCGCCCTCCGAGCTAAGCATCAAAGCAACTGTTGCGGATCTTCCAGATTCTTTTTCACGTCTCGCAGGAACTTTGCTGCTGGAACACCATCGACAATCCGATGATCGAAGACAAGAGTGAGCACAGTCACCGGTCTGGCGGTAACTTGTTCTCCGGTTGCGACTGGGCGGTATGCAATTCGTCCTAGACCTAAGATGGCACACTGAGGGGGGTTTATGATGGGCGCAAAGGANNCCAGTCAATTCCTCGATCGTTAGCCGATTATCCTTCGCCTTCTGCGACAACTCCTGAACCTTCGCATCGATGTCTTTCGCTGACTTCTTGTCGGCGTTTTGAACAACTGGAGCAACGAGACCTAGATCCGTGTTTATCGCTACTGCGACGTTGATGTCGGAGTAGGTAGTGATCTCGTCACCCTCAATTGTCGAGTTCATCTCCGGGTGTTTCTCCAAAGCCATGGCTACTGCTTTGGCAGCAAATGCGGTGAAGCCAACATGCCCCCCCTTGTTCTTCAACTCAACGAGTTTCGATGCATCGGTTTCCATTGTAAGCGTAACTGGCACGACGTTTCGCTCGCTGAATGTGAGTCTTTCAGCGACAGCCTTCCGAATACCCTCCAGCTTCACTTTTCTTAGCACGACTGGTTCGTTAACCTTTGAGACAACTCGGGTAACTGAAGATACAGGCTCAATGGCTGCTAGGACATCCTCCCTTGTTATTCTCCCTCCTGGACCTGTTCCCTTGAGATTGGCAATGTCAACTCCGCGGTCTTGTGCAAGGTGCCTCGCAGCCGGTGAAGCTATGACTCGATCACTTGGAGTTGCGGGTGACGCGGTGGTTGGCTGTTGTCGTGGGGGTATTTCCTGTTGGATGGGTTTCGCCTGGAATTCTGGCCTGAAACTCTTCTCCGATTCGCCTATGACTGCAACTGGTTGCGTCACTTGAACATCCGTTCCAACCTCGACCAGTATCTTGTTCAGTACGCCGCTATCTGGGGCTTCGATCTCGAAGGTTGTTTTCTCTCCTTCGACAACTAGAATTGGTTCTCCTTTCTGAACGAATTCACCTTCTTTCTTGAGCCACTCAACTATCTTTCCACTCTGCATCCCCGGGTCAATTCGAGGCATCAGAACGTTTGGCATGCTTGCTCACTGACCCATTGTCTTGCTTACGGCCTCAACAATCTTGTCCGCGTTGGGCACGTACATCTGCTCTAGAGTTGGAGAGAATGGAACAGGAATTTCCGGGCAGGCGACGCGCATTATCGGTGCATCTAGGTAATCAAATGCAGCCTCTAGCACCGATGCGGAGATCTCTGAACCGACTCCGCCAGTCTTCACGTCATCACAGGCAATAACTAATCTGGTGGTCCTTTTGACCGAAGCCACTATCGTCTCAAGATCCAGAGGTTGCAGGGTGCGAATGTCGATAACCTCCGCAGATACACCTGTCTCCTCAAGTTTCTTCGCAGCCGAGATGGCCTCGCCGACTAACCTGGATACTCCGAGAATGGTCACGTCGTTTCCTTTGCGTTTAACCTCCGCCTGTCCGAAAGGGATCGTGTACTCTTCCTCGGGAACTTCACCCTTCGATCTGTAGAGGACCCCGGATTCCACGAACAGGACCGGATTTTCATCTCGAATTGCAGACTTCAGCAGACCCTTCGCATCGTATGGAGTTCCAGGCAAAGCAACTTTCAGGCCGGGAACTTGAAAGAACCATGAGGGGAAGAATTGTGAATGCTGTGAGCCGTGTTGTCGGCCTAGGCTGTATTGCGTTCTGAGGACCATTGGAACCTTCAGTTGGCCCCCGCTCATGAAATGAATCTTAGCGGCCTGTGTAGCGAGCTGATCCAGTGATATCGGCAAGAAGTCCATGTACATAATCTCCGCGACCGGCTTGAAACCCGTCAACGCTAATCCGACAGCAGCACCTGCAATCGCTATCTCGGAAATCGGTGTGTCACGCACGCGTTCGGGACCGAATTCATCCAAGAGTCCTCGCGTGACCTTGTAGGCCCCGCCGAAAACGCCGATCTCTTCACCTAGGAGTATTACGCTTGGATCACGCAGCATCTCCTCTCGCAGCGCTTCNNGTCGGCGTAGGTTATCTCGCGCATACTCAGTTCTCTCCTGCATAGACGTACTTCTTTAGCTCGCTAAACGGTAAGGGCATCCCTTCGTTGGCGTACGCAACTGCCTCCTCGATTTCCCTTCGTGCATCAATTTCGAGTTGATCGATTTCGGCCTGCGAAATAAGTTTACCCTGCAGCAAACGTTTCTCGAATGTGAGAATTGGGTCTCTTTCAAGCCATTTTGAAACCTCTTCCTTCGGGCGGTAGTCTCCCTTATCGTAAACGCCGTGACCTTTCATCTTGTAAGTGATACATTCCAGAAAAGTTGGTTCCGATTCGCGCCTAGCCCTCTCAGCCGCGGCCTTTGTGGCAACGAAGACAGAGATCACATCGTTCCCGTTCACCACAGTCGTCTGCATTCCGTAGGATCGCCCTCTTTCAGCGATACTTGGACTAGAAACCGCTCGGGTTACTGGGGTTGACATCGCATACTGATTGTTTTCGCAAAATACTAGGACCGGCAGTTTCCAAAGCGCAATTAGGTTCATTGCTTCATGGAACGCTCCCGTGTTTACTGCGCCGTCTCCAAAGAAGCAGGCGGCGATGTTCTTGCTCTTTTTCAGCTTTAGTCCGAGTCCAACACCCGCGGCGATCGGTAAACCGCTTCCCACGATTGCGGTCGCGTATAGAGAACCAGTCTCTGGATAGATGGCGACGTGCATTGAACCTCCGAGGCCTTTGCATGTGCCGGTGGATTTGCCGAATAATTCCGCCATGCAGAGTTTCGCCGGTACATCCTTAGCGAGGGCGTGGCCATGTCCACGGTATGTTGTGACAGTCAGATCGTTTCGGTCGAGAGCGTCTATCGCGCCAACGGCAATTGCTTCCTGCCCCAAGTACAGATGGGAGGGACCGATTAGAGCTCCCTTGACAAGGTACAGTTCCTCTATCTTCTCCTCAAACTTCCTTAGAAGGAGCATCTTGCCCAGCATCAGGTGCAACTTGTCTTTTGTTAAGCCGTGCTTGCCGTAATCAGCCTGTGGCACGTCTTGAAGAGTAGTTACGGTCGCCATTGTGAATTCAGCTTCCCTGCTAGCCACACACTCAGCCTTTAGCCTTTCAGTTGACAGCCTACTCTTTCTATCCGATATTCATCGCTACGCCGGTTGCCTACTGTGAAATTGCCGATACGATCTGCCTAGTAATTTCTGTGAGGAGTCGTGCGAGTATTCACAGGGTCTATCTCCGATGTTTCCCTGTCTACTTGTAAAAGGCGTGTTGAAGATTCGTGTGCAGGACCCCGAAACGCACCATGTGCCCGTAGACGTTTGGCCATATTCTTTGCAAAGGCAATGCGACGTCTGTAAGAAACTTCGATTTTCTAAGAGTGGAATAATCTCGCGTTCGCTTCCAGAGCATGTCGTATCTGGCGAGATAGTCTGCATCGAATCTCTCTTGCGCAAGTGCCTCTGCTGCCACCTTTGCGGCACATTCGGCACCTCTCAAACCATAGTTTATGCCTGCACCCCATATTGCGTCAACCATGCCCGCCGCGTCGCCTACAGCCAGCACTCGATCACAAGAGAGGATCCGGGATGGTGCCAGAGGTATTGTGCCTGCCGCGAAACGCAATGTCTTCCTGCCTTTGAGTTGGTTGGAAACCATTGGATGTGTGCGGACGAAGTGATCAAGGTACTCTCTGCCGCGTTTGCCCATCGTAGCAGTCAGGCACATGACTCCGACGTTGAGATGGTCGAGCTTGGGAAAGACCCAGCCATACCCCCAGGGGGAGATGTTATTTTCAAAGAAGAGTTCGTAGGAGTCGCCGCTCCCATCATGGTCGAGTTCGTAGATAGTGCCAATTGCCATGTTTGTTAGAGTGCCATGAAAGCCTATCCCGAAAGATTTTCTCGCCAACGTGCTGGGGCCATCGGCGAAGATCGCGATGCTGCTCCTTATTACGTCTCTCTCACCGGACTTGCGGTTCAAGGTCAGGATAGCAATGCCTTTGCTGTCTCGCTTGGCGGAGATTGCTCTAGTTGAATTCATTAGTTCAGCGCCCTTGGAGACTGCTCGCTCGGCGAGAAATCTATCGAACTTGTTCCTTGCAAATGAGATTTTTCTAGTCTCTATCTCCACGACCTTGGATCCAAAATGGAAGACTTGTCGATTGATCTGTTTGACTATTGACTTTGGCAGATCAAGCTCTGTTGCGAAAGAGGCATCCAAAGCTCCGCCGCAGACGTTTGTTTCTCCAGCGAACGAGTCTTTCTCAATCAGCAGAACATCATGGCCGGTCGCAGCCAACAGCTCGGCGCACCTAGCTCCCGCCGGTCCCGCACCAACGACAGCCACTTCTGCTTCGTGCGGCATTGACCTTTCACCGAACCCGCTTACAAGACGTACCCGGGTGCCGCTGAGAACTCATCGGATACACACCTGAGTGGCCCCTTCGGCCAATAAATGAATTACCTAGGAAATCTGGTCAGGACCTCGGTTTCCACTCAAAACAGAACAGAAACTATCTAGGTATATTTTTCAGTGGGACTACTCACCCGCTGCACGCCGGGACTTCGAAATTGCGCGTATTTATCGGAGCGCGTTTGGCGAATGCTCAGAGATTCTACAGGTTCTCGGATTGGGTCCACTTTCTCGGCTTTGTCTTTCTAGGGATCCTGTTCGGTGCGCGTTCAGGCACTCTCGACCTCCTCCATACCTTCGAGGTTGTGGTCGCATCGTCGCTTCTCCTGGCATTTGCCTATTCGTTCAATGTTCTATGCGATTCAGAGGTTGAAAGTTCGGTGAGGCTCTCACGTAAAGCAATGATTTCCCATCATTCCCGAGGACTGCTGCTCTCGTTCTTTCCAGCGGCTGTAGCGTTGACGCTGGTCGCGTGGTCCATGGAGACAATCTCACTGGAATTCTTGGTCTTGCTGGTCTGGGCGTTATACTCTTTTCCGCCGCCTAGATTGAAAGCCATCCCTGTTCTGTGCACGATTACTAACGGGGTGGGTTTTTCGCTTCTCTTCTTGATGGGGTTTGCAGCCGTAGCACGCCTCACTTCGGCTGCGCTTTTGTTCTTCTGCGCGCTAGTTCTGTTAGAAATTCCAGGGCAGCTTATCCACGAAGTGACCCATTCCCAAGGAGATACATTGCTGGGAGACAAGACGACAGCGGTGCAATGTGGAGTGAAACGGTCATTGGAAGGTGCCGTTCTCAGCCTAGTAGGAGCCATTATACTGCTTGTCTCGATGTCCAGTCAAGGAATCATCAACACGTTGACCGCATTGTCTGCAGGTTCATTTGCAGGCGTCTTCATACTCGTCTTCTTGAGCGAGCGCAGGAATCTGAACCAAGAAAAAGAATCACTAAGGGTGGTACATATCGCACGCTTTCGCTCGCTTCGAGCCAAGTACAAGTATGGAGGGATTCTTGCCGGGGTTCTCCTGACACTCGCATTACTCACATAGACCCCATGTAGAGTAAGGGCTGGTGGGTCGATTCAGCAAGATGAGGAACTGCGGATCTTTGGAGGGGTGGGGGGTGTAACTTTGTGGGGACAACATGCTACTGCTGAGGGAAAGCCCGAAGGGGGCGCGCGCCCACTTCTACTGGAATCACTATCACGTTGCCCGACCTGATTATGCCCATCTGGACTGTCTGTCCTGCGACGACGTGTCTTTCCAGGTATGCGGTAAGCGCATCGTAATTGACGACCGTATTTCCATCTAGGGAGGTTATGATATCTCCTCCAAGGATGTATCGTTGCTGTTCGATCGTGGCATATTCTGTACCGCCCTTGAGCCCAGATTTGTTGGCTGGTCCGCCCGGAACGGTGCTCTGTATCAATACTCCCCATGTGACGTTCGTTCGCATTGCTTGTGACAGTTCGTAGTTCATGTCGGTAAGCTGGGCGCCCAGGTATGGGTGTCTATCGTACGTTCCATTCTTCACTAGGAAGGGCAACTCTCGAGAAATCGTATCGGCCGGAATTGCGAAGCCAAGTCCTTGGGAATCACTTACAACAGCCGTAGTCATTCCAACGACCATGCCGTTGGAAGCGATAAGAGGCCCTCCTGAGTTGCCAGGGTTTATCGCAGCGCTGAATTGTAATGTATCAGCGATTGCGAATCCGCCGGATGTTCCTGTTTGTATTGTTCTTCCAACTTGACTGACAATGCCTACGGT
>PMBQ01000288.1 GCA_003152955.1 Candidatus Bathyarchaeota archaeon | reverse complement strand
CGTCGCGTCGTGTGAAACCCGCCATTCATATTCTGGCTGTTCCTCATCATCGTTACGAATTTCCATATGCCAACTTTCCTATTGTGGAATCCGATGCGCTCCTGCAAGTAGAACACATCGTGTTCTCCGGTCAGTAGCAATCCGATACACACCGGGATCAGCAACGGTGACAGCACTAACAGCGCCACAGTCGACAACACCACGTCCATCATCCGTTTAAGCACCCGATACATAATCCTCCCTATCCTCCGTCGGCCATCTGCCATCCGTGTTAACCACCCGTTCGTGCCCTTTGTTTCCCTTTGCGGCTAGGCGCCTTGGCTGGAGACGATTCCTTACATCTTCTGGTCCAGACTCTTTCCGGTTTCAATGTGTGCGAAATTCGGCAGACAGTCCTTCAACACGTGGACCACTCTTGCCTTCGTGACATCCTTAGAATCGAACGTGGCCCGAAGCGCTTCGAAGATACGGTCGATCTCTTCCAAGCCCCGCCGCTTTGCGTTCTTGACCACCCCAAGATTCACAAACTTCTCAACGTCCAAAACCTCTCCCGGCGTATAAAACTCTTCAAACGTCTTTTCCCCACTCGTATCCGACTCGAAGAAATACACCGGCCACTTGAGATTACCTGCTCTCTCTCCCTCGCTCCCGATGCCCGATTGGGCATTGCCAACCAACTCTCTCATCTTATCCCGCGCCTCCCCCTCGCTCCTACACACATCCGGTTCCATTCCCAGCGCCTCAAGCAGATCCACCGCCACTTGCTGGAAGGGAACCATGTCCCGCTCCTCATCCAATTTTGGGAACACGATGTCCCCGCTTGCTCCCATGATCGACGCCATCAGGCACAACTCTCCCGATTCTAACGGTGACACGAAGAACCGCTTGATACCCAACGGACACGACCACGGCTGCCGCTTGAATAATCGCTCCAGAAAGCCCAACGGCAAACTGCCGTTGGAAAACGCCACATTCGCAAACCGTGCGGTCTTGATCGGAATCCGATCAGCGTAAGCCATAATCAGCTCTTCCATCAACTTCTTGCTCGCACCCATTATATTCACCGGGTTGGCCGCCTTGTCGGTGGAGACGCAGAANNCCTCAATGGAGAAAATGTCCTTCTCGCTTCGGACGTGTTTATGCGCCGCAAAGTTAGCCACGATGTCGAATGGTCCGTGCGCTTCGAACAATTTCTCGAAAACGCGATCACCAAAATTGACAGAATAGGTAATGAAGTCTGTCGGGATGCGGTATCCGCCTGTACTCCTCAGATCACGAACCAGTTCGGTCAGGCCGTTCTCATTGATGTCCACCACGCACATTCGTGCCACATCAAAGCGCAAGATCGCCTTGATGTAATTCGATCCGATGGTGCCTGCTCCGCCGATCACCAGCACACGTTTTCCGTCGATCCGCCCATGCATCTCCGCATCATACCGTTCAAAGTCTGCGGCCAGTAAACTCTGCTCTCGCCGTGTGACCTTCTCCCGGATAAACCTCTCCAAATCGAAATCAAGATACATTATATCTCCCGCAAAGGCGCAAAGACGCCGAGTTTCAAGCCTTCTCGTCTCCCGGCAGACCGTTTACGCGAGGGTTAGTACTGTTCATCATCAACTCCGCGTTGAAATTCGAGAGGAATCCCGGCCTACTAAGAGCCAATTTCATTATTTGCAGCATGCGGTCCTGCAAACCGCAGCCCAATTGTCAAACCCATAATCGCGATGCCCCCCCCACCGCGGGGGGTGGGAACAGAGTGTGAGCTGCGAGCGTTGGGAATGTCAAGTATTTCCCTCCACCTTGCCCACTTGAGGATCCTGGCCGTCGCGAAGTAAGACAACAGGCCTCCGGCAACAGCAAGCGCAAGATGTGGGATCATTTGTGGCCTACCTCATTAACTAGCTTTTCGTACGCTTTAAGGACTTTGTCAAACGATTATTTCTGTTCAACAGTTCGCCAGCGGTTCAGGTCATCTCATGCCACACAGTTCTCTTCACATAGTCAGTGTAGCTTAGGATGATGCGAACCACCTTTTCGGACACGTTTGGTACGTCGTAGTCACGGACGATTTTGTGATAACCCCTCCCCTGTTCTTTAAGAAGATCCAGGGCTTGCATCACACGATCCGGCTCCAGGCCTACAATCATCACCGCGGCTTCTTCCATTCCTTCCGGCCGTTCGTGCGCCTCCCGGATATTCAAAGCCGGGAAGTTGAGGATCGAGGATTCTTCAGTGATGGTCCCGCTGTCCGACAGAACCGCGTGCGCACTCATCTGTAACCGCACGTAGTCAAGAAACCCAAGGGGTTTCAGCAGCTCAACCAAAGTCGGCAGGTTGACCCCTTCCATCTCGATTCGGTTTCGCGTACGCGGGTGTGTTGAAACAATGATCCTCTCTCCGTACCACTCGGCGAGAAGAGAAAGCAACTTCATCAGCTTCTCGAACTGCTTCGTTGAGTCAATGTTTTCCTCTCGATGGGCACTCACCACAAAGTACTTTCCTACATCAAGGCTAAGACGGACTAAAACGTTAGATGCCTCGATTTTGGATTTGTAGTAGTGCAATACCTCAAACATCGGGCTTCCCGTCTTGATCAC
>PMBQ01000020.1 GCA_003152955.1 Candidatus Bathyarchaeota archaeon | reverse complement strand
CGTGGAAGGTACATCCAAATTTGACCATCGTGACTACCCGCGTGGCCTGGGCCGAACAACCGATTTTGGAGCACGTCGGGTATTTGGCGATACCGAAGTAATTCTCGGTCAGGTTATAATCTCTGACTTCTAGTACGTTAACGGTTTGTTTAGCCACGTTTCACCTTTTCCCTCAATAGTGGGAGAGATTTACGAAGCTCTTCGGTGATAATAGCGATTTCTTTATCTTCCACTGAGCGATGCGTATGGAAGAGTTCATTTGCTAGTAATACTTTTTGGGAACGTCCAAGTACCCAGCATGCTCGAGTATAGTTGTTTTTCATGCTGTCCTTGGGAATTTCCACGCCTTTCTTCTGAAAATCGCTTATTACAACATCGACAAACATCGTCAAATCGTGAAGTTGTGCCATGTTCTCCTCAAAATGAACCCAGGGGAGTCTGTGGTAGCCCTCCCCTGGGGTGGCCGCGAGATCAACCAATCAGGTCCGCGATCTGCTTGCCCTTCTTGCTCTTGCCGTTGGTCGGCGCGGGAGCGAAGTCGTCAGCGGGTCCGCCAGTAACATCATCCTTGGGCGGGGGGCTGGCTTTCACGGCCTTCGCCGGGGTCTTGGCCGCTTTCGGTGCAGGGGCGGCTTTCTCGACTTTTCCCTTGACCGGGGGTGCGTCCTTCTTCGGGGCTTTCGCCTTGAGCGCGGCGAGCTTCTCCTTGGACTTCGCCTTCTTGCACTCGTGGCAGGCCTTGACCTGGAACACGTCCGAAGTGAAGACGCGCTCGTCATGTCCGCACTCGAGTCTCATCTCGACCGAGTACTTGTTGTGGGTGGAGTCGAACTGGATGGACCCCTTGGTGATTTTCTTGTCGCTGTACTTCTCCCGGAGCGCGGCTTCGCGGGACTCGAGAGTCTTCTCGGGCTTTACCGCTTTGGCTTTTGCTGCCTCGACCTCTTTCACGGTCGGGAGAACGGGACGTTCGCGCTTTGATGCCACTGGTACCTCCTGTTGTGTTAGTTGTATGATGTGTGAGTTAGTTGATGAAGCATGTTGCAAAATGAAGCTTGTATTCAACATGTACAACGTGCCTTGACACCACTTTCTGCATGTCAGTCAGAATAGTTTCTCTACCGTTTGACCTGTACTCACAGACGTACCCTTTAATCACCTCCCCGAAGTCGTCCATGATTATATCGTCCCAATCAATGTGAACTATGATCATCTTCGTCTCGCTATTGCGCTTTGTATCGCACCTCTGGTAAATCCCATCTGTTTCATCGTGTCAGCTATTTCGTCATTAAGCGATTGGATGGCGAGATTTCGCTGAGTGTGACTTAACGCTTTGTAACTATGCGTTGTGCTGTCGGTCTGACACTGTACTCCGCGAAGTTCATATACAAGGGTGTACCACACAGCCGTTATAACAGGGTTCACACTTACATCCGGGTCTGTGTGCTCGTTTAACTGAATCACTTTGAGTGTGGTTTTAATCACCCCGCCACCTCCTTTCGTGCAAAAGTATCTGACCAATAGCCAAACCATATGCCATCCGCCAATACTCGGGTTCCAAAATGGCAACCTACTGGTTCCATCTTTTCCATTGCTTCCCAGAGGTCTTCGTGAAACCACCAGAAAAGTTGATCGGTCTTCCAGAGCACGTCATCCAGAGCCAAGGCTCGAAACTCTCCATTTTCGTCCACAAATTCAGGCGGTATGGATTTCATCACTTCTTGATACATCAGAGGTAAATTCTCTGCCAGAGTGTGCATGAATGACGGGATGATGCTTTCTACTTTTGTTGAATCGAGGCAGATACGTGTACCCGGTCCTATCATCGGTCCTCCCTTCTCCGGTCACGTTTCCTTGCCCAACCGGGGCGTGTGGAGTCAGTTTTATGATAGGGCGGCGTTCCACCTCCAAGAGCGTCATAAGAGGGGACGGGACCAACCACGTGCTTCGGGTTAGCTTCATTCATCTTCGGCTTCCGGACCCTCTTCCTGTCGGAATCCTCCCGGCGTTTCCTGCGGAGGGCATTCCGCTTTTTCCGATCGTTCGCCAGTTTGGCGAATGCCGCCTCCGCTTCCGAAGCCTGACGGAGCAGGGCCGCGATGGGGTGCAAGCCCCCGTCACTCGGGGTTTTGGTCAGCTTTTCGCGGGGTTTGGACACCGCGTTAAGCAGGGCCTTGATCGGGTTTCTCAGTCTCATTTCACCTCCAAAGGGTGTATTGGTATGCTTATTACGTTGATTTTGAAGAATGTGATTGTCTTGCGCATCGTTGGACCGTAGTCTCCTCGGTACTCAAAAGCCCAGCCATTGGTAACACCATTCTCCATCACTCGGCCAACGAATCCGCTGTGGTAAATTCGCGTGTCTTCCACCACCTCCAGCAGGGCGCTCTTGAGTGTGGGAAAATTGAGTGTGTATTCGTTGTCGTGAACGAAACGGTCCGCACCTTTGTCCCTGTGTTCCACGTCCACTTTAACGAGGTATGCCATTCTTGGCCTCCTTCCGTCTGCGTTCCAGCACTTCTTCCCAAAGGAGGTTGAGTTCCCTGAGTACGCGCTCTCGGCTTCCGCTTAGCTTGTAGTGCCGCTTGGCCATCGCGTACGCTGAGAACTGGCCCTTGAGTCCGCGTATCTCCAATTCCAGTCTGTGTCTAAGCTGGAGCAGGAGCATGTCTTCGCGATTCGGATTCTCAATCACGATGGCACCTCCATCGTGACCCTTGTGGCGGATTGAGTATCATCTGCCGTACCTATGCGAAGCCGTATCTCGATCAGACCCTTCCCAAACAGGATTCACAAGACGGTGTAGTTTGTTGACGATCTTAGTGGGTATCTCCTCGGCGGTCTTGAAGTGGCCGACATAAGGAATGGAGCAAATCACGTCTCCCGAGTCGAGGATGTGAAATCTGTTGATGAACTTCTTCTCCCCCGGTGTGAACGTGAACTTGTTGGCCTTGTGCATCGCCACAGCACGGAGCAGATTCTCTCTCACAACTTTGGTACGCTCAGTCATATATCTTTCGGAGGTGTGTTGGAGCTTCGGCCTCGTCTTTAATATTAGCCTTGATGTGCTCATGGTGGTAGTTGAGTGCGGTGGAGATTTTGGCCGCATCTACTCCATTTTCACACCTACAGAGGCAGTAAAGCCCGTCCATCACCCACCAAAATCCGAACTTACCACCTGTATGACTGACCTTGTATCTGAGTTTGGGCATGATTCGTGTCCTCCGATACCCCGTACCACCGCATACGGCGTGCCAATGCCCGGAGTTCCCCGTCCGCATCGGACAGGGCCATCGGGCTTGGCTTGAGTGTATAGTCTCGTGAACATTATTGTTCAGTCCGCAATACACTAATTCTTCCTCCCGTCTTTATGTGGGTGTTCCTTGTGGAGCTTGATTAAAACTCGGATTTGGTGGTATCTTGCCCCGTTCTCGGATAGTTTTGTGTGACCGTGAACATCGAGTACGGTTATACTACCAAGGTCCCGCATGACAACGCTCACGTGTTTAACCACATCGAAAAGGAGAGGCATAACCTCCGCACTTTCCTGAAAAATGATTGTGGCTTGCCATCCACGGTTCTCGATGAGGACCGAAGTCATTTCATTGTAAATTTCGGTTCTGCGTATGCGTTTAATGAGTTCGTTCGTCACCCTTGTTTGCTTTGGTGTCTTGGAGCGCGGGTGGTTGATTCGGGCATCGGGCGATGGTTTAGGCATGGCTGGCCCCCGGTATCATGCAGATGTGGCCGAGGTTGGTGGTTGAGACTTTGTTCATGATTCGGACTTCCACCTTCATGCTATCCGGTTGTGTTTCCTGCTCGGTTCCGCACCGGACACATTTTTTGCATGTCTTGGGGTGGATGTAGTGCCATTCGCACTCACAGTCCCAGTATTTGTCAGTGGTTAGCATCATCTCCTCCCTGCTTGAATGATGCGGTGGAGACCGTAAACGAGCGCTCCGGTCAGGAACAGACAAATGGGGAGCGTTACTGCGATTACTGAAAGAATTTCATTCATAGTGTGGCCTCACTATTGGTTAAGTTGTTTGGCACCGCTCCCAATTGCTCCACCAAGGGCGATGTTCTCTCCTGCCTTCTGCCCAGCTTGTCTGCCGAGGTAATTCCCGGCACTGTGGTTCACTTTGGCGTTCCGCACTCCCTTCATCTGTTTCCATTCATTGAGCGCTTGTCCCTTGACCAGAATCAGCGCGGTCCCGGTGTTACTCGATGCTTCGACCTTCCGCTTCCTCTGGAGGGCGAGTTCTGCGCATCGGCTGGATATAGCCATCGAGAACGCGAGTCCGTGTCCGGATTTGAATTTCATGGTAAGGGATGGGGTCCACGTGCGGGGGTTGGAGGAAAGTTTGTTGTCGTCCTTGGCATTCTGCAGATCGGATTCCACAATACTGAACCACGAGCGGTAGAGGTGTTCGAACATCATCTTCATTGGTTCGATGTCGGACTTGTGGCCGACGAATCTGAAGCGGGTGCCCCAGAGTCCACGGTCAATAAGCGTGGTTCCATCGAACAGGATCGCGGATGCGTGGCCGAGAGTTCCAATCCAGTTTAGCTTCATCTTCTGGTTGGGGACCGTGTAGAGTTCCTCAACTATCGGGTCGCTCTTGGTCTCCTCTGCCTTGAGGAGGACTTCAGCCTCATCGATTTGGTACTTCTCCATTAGTTCGGATGCCCGTTGCGCGGCCAGCTTGGCTTCGTGCTCGTTCGGGGACGTGGCGAGTGCGAGAAGCTTCTTGATCTTCTCGAGAATTTCAGCTTGGCTCATTGAACTTCTCCTTGGTTTGATGTGTGGCGGGACCACCCCACCACCGGGAATGCCGCAAACGCCGTGCCAATGACGATTTGGCCGCTCGTTGCGTCCTGGCCCATTCGTCTGGGTTTGATTGTCTATTCCGCAATACGGCACTGTTCATTCCGTAGGTCACCCAACATCTGAGTGTGTTTGAGTTTGATCGATGACGTGAGTTGTTTGATCTTCATTCGTCTGCCTGGGTGTCTGGTCTTGGCCGTTCTTCATCCAAGACACAAAGGTGCCCTCCCTGGTCAAGGGGAGGGCTGTCGCGGCCTGTCTGCGCTTGGGCCTCAGGCCGCTGCGAGTGCGTCCGCTGCCTGTGTTGCCTTGGCTGCCTTGCGTGCCTCCGCCTTCTCGTGCCGCTTGGCTTTCCGGCGTTCACGGAGCACGTCCTTCCTGCAGTCCTCACACGCGGTCACTTGGAAGAGGTCCGAGGTGGCGAGCCGGACGGTGTGGCCGCACTCCAAGAGGCTCTCCATGGTCTGCTTGCCCTTGTGCGTGCCTTCGGTCTCGAAGTGGAGCGAACCGGGGACGACACCGGGGAAGCGGGCCCGGAGGCTCTCCTCCGTGAGGCGCTTGGACTTCTTCACCTTGACCTCAGGTTCGGGTGTGGAGGTGGCGGTGACTTCGGGTGTGACTTCTGCGGCGAGGTCTGCTGGTGTCGCAGAGGGAAGGGGTGAAGGTCGTCCGTTCTTGTGCTTGCTCACTTGAGCCTCCTTGGGTGTTGTGTCGTTGGCCAACTCGGCCCGCTCTCTGCGGGCAAGGCCACGCTGGAAAAACCACAAACGGCGTGCCAGAGTCCGAGTGGCCCACGGACCCCGCCTTGGCCACCCCGCCTTGCCTCAAGTGTCCTGTCCTTGAGACATTGGTGTTCACTCCGCAGGACAGTGCAAGCAGAAGGCCCGTCCAGCGGCCCTCTCCGTTTGTGGCTCACTGTCCTGTTGAGAGGACGGTCAAGCTGGCGTGCGTGTCTGCCAAGCTGGCAGTCACCCCCTCCCTGTGGCGTGCCTTGGGTGCTTGAGTGGGGCTTGCGCGGCGTCTGGAGCCTGCTTTCTTGTGGGTGTCGTCCGTCCCCCGGTCTCGCGGGAGCGAGAGGGGCTAGAGGGCAGGAAGCAAGCAGACAGGGAGCAAGCGTGCAGACAGCAAGGGGCAAGCAGAGAGGGGCAAGAGGGCAGGGAAGAGCAACCCTGTCACCTTGTCAGCTTTCTGCTGACAGCTTGACAGCAAGGGGCAAGGGGCAAGCCAGCAAGCCAGCAAGCCCCAAGGGGCAAGCCAGCAAGGAGCAAGGGGCAAGCCAGCAGGGAGCCAACCAGAGGACCCAGACCCCACCCCCGCAGGACCTCGCGAGGGACCCGAGAGGACCCAAGAGGGAAGCAAGTGTTCCTACAGGCTGTCTGCCTTCTTGCTACCATACCCCATTACATAATTTTAATGCTTTCTGTAAGCATGCTTCTTGCCTTCATATTTCATTACCATTAAGTAATTCCAATATAATCTTTTGCTCTGGAGGACCCACCTTGATCTTTACCCCTTCATTCTCTCTAAGGGTGGCGTAATGTCGGCCCACAAGCCCCGGAACACGTTCAAGCCTGATCTCAGTTCCGTCCCCCCTGAGATTCTTAAAGCACAGGCCGCTGATGCGGCGAAGCTCAGGGAATCCGTTCCTCCACCTGAGGACCCAATCGATTACAAGCAGGAAGTAACCAACCTCATCACCCGCCTTGAGGCCAACCGTGGAAAATCAACCCAGCTTGAAAACTTGGAGTACAGTCGAAGCCCGGTTAGCGACTCACCGCTTCTGGACGGAAAGCTTGCACCCGAACGTCTTACATTTCTCGCCTTCGTTGAAAAGCTTGCCAGGGCGGGTCTCACTCAGGAACAAACTGCGGAAATCCTTGGGGTTACCAGTAAGCGATTCATGGCTCAATGTAAGCGCGATCGCATCCTTGGTTCCGTGTTTAACCGGGGAAAGGCCGAGGCTGACAGGCTCGTGGCTGAGAGCTTGTTCCGACGCGCTTTAGGATACAGCTATGATGAGGTGACGATTGAATCCTCGGTAGATGAGGAAGGCTGTACGACCGCCAAGGAAAAGCGCATTAAGAAACATATCCCGCCCGATGTCAACGCACAGATGGCCTGGCTTACGAACCGGGACCCTCAGAGCTGGAAGTCCACCGTCAATATCAAGGATGAAGGTACCAAGAAAATCCTCGTCGTCAGGGAACTGGCGGGGCTGGATGATGAAGCGTTAGCCAAGCTTGCACAAGCAACCAACTAGCGGAGGATTCAATGGATCTCGTCGTCGCAATTTTCATTCTCGTTCTGATCTGTGTTGCGTTCTGGGCCAACAATGCCTACATGTCTCCTCCACCGGCAAAGTTTGGAATCAACGTCCTTCTCATCGCGATCGTCATCATCTGGATTCTTCAATTGATGGGGGTGGTTGACCTGCTCCATCATCACATCAACTAACGAAAGGGAAATCAAATGACGCTGCAGGACGCAATCAAATCCGGTTTACCATTCAGGCGGAAGCAACCCGCCTATTCAGCCGCCTTCCTTGTCGTCTCGAGTCAGACTCTGAGGGATGGAAGGGTTGCAAACATAATTACCCGGTTCCCCGTTCAGACCGGATATGCAGAACCCTCGACCCTCCCGATCCTCACCGTGGAAGACTTGCTTGCCACTGATTGGGAAGCAAAGGCAGTTGAAATTAAGAAAACGACCACGGCCACCCCGCCCCATCCGGTTTCAGGTTCAGCGGTTGAGCGCGGCGGCGCTCAGGTCCTCGGTGCACCAATCGTGCCGACGACGGGAACAGTCAGCGGAGGCATTACTCCTCCGACTGAACACAAGGAAGTCCACGGCTGATGGAAGTCCAGACCCAGACATACGGCGAGGTTAAGAAGCTCCTGAAGGCCCGGTCCCCCAAGGCCAAGGAGATGATCGCGCAACTCGCCAAGGCTGAACTTGAGCGGAGGAAACGCGAAAATCCGCTCAAGTATTTCGTTCCCAATGGCTGGGCCGAGAAGTTCATCCATGCCGTAGGGCATAAGATGGACAAATGGATTTTCGTCCTCCCCGCTGCAAACTCCATTACCAAATCTGCGTCCACCATCAATGTCCTAGGCAACATCATCTGGGGTGTGCAAAATTCGAAGTGGTACAACGGCCCCCGGTTTGATGACCCATGGGATGCGCCCAAGAAATTTTGGTACATATCACAGAGGAGCACCCTTGAGGACTTCATCTGCGGCGTTGACTCGGACTCGGAAAACGAGATCAAGAAGTGGTTCCCGGAAGGGCGTTATTCTTTCACCAAGTCAGGTCGCGAGTTCAACTCCCGATTCACTTCAGATACAGGATGGGTTGGTTCGTTTAAGACTTACGATCAGGCCACAGACAAATTCGAATCAGACAAAATCGGTATCGCTGTGTTCGATGAGCCGCCTCCCAAAGCCATTTATAATGCGGTCCTCGCCCGAATGACGATCGGCCATCCGATCATCATGATGCCAATGACCCCCTTGACCTATTCCGCCTGGATTAAGGACGACCTAATAGACGGAGCGGGTCAGACTTCCCCGGTGGAGGTCCTGTACGGCGACATCGAAGAAAACTGTGCTGAGCATGGGGTCCGGGGCAGATTATCACATCAAAGGGTTGCGGAATTAATCGAGCAATATGACCCCGATGAAAGGGATGCACGCGCCCACGGAACTTTCGCTCACTTATCTGGCCTCGTGTACAAAGGTCTTCATCCGGCTGTTAACCGACACCAGCGCGATGCCAAAAGTTTCAATCAAACGGTCTCGGAGACTGAGTACGCGGACGGAAAGACTAACTACAAGATATTCTGCATCTGTGACCCGCACGATTCCAAGCCTCCCATGATTGGTTGGTTTGCCGTGGACCGATGGGGTTCCATTTGGATGATTGATGAGTTTCCCAATGCAAAGCACAATTCGGAGTTCAAGAAGTTCTACGACTACCAACCGGGCCAATGGAAGCTCACCATAGAGCAGACCGCCGAGTGGATAAAGAAGGTGGAGGAGCGAAATGGATGGAATCCGAAGCTCATCACAAGAGTCATGGACCCTAATTTCGGCAAAAAGCCTGATCAAGCCGTTGGAAGAACTATTTCAGGCCACTACCGGGACTGCGGAACGAAGCTCAAGTATCCGCTTCACTTCACAACTGACGTTCTTGACGACATCGACACTGGCCATCAAGTGGTCAGGGAATTTCTCCATATCAGCCCTGACAATACCACTCAAATGATGATCGGGGAGACCTGCGATAACACGTGGTTCTCCATGACGCACTATTCGAGGAAACAACAGTCTTCCACCAGCCTTGAGGCAAACGGCCCAACTGAACTTGTGCAGGTCAAATTCAAGGACGGTGCCGATCTCGTGCGTTATATGGCCGTGTACTTCAGAAAGCCGGGCAAGCCAAAGTCGGGGGAACGGGAAATACGTACACAGGATGATATGGTTGAACGGCACATCGAAAGATGCAGGAAGAAGGCAAGGTCTTTGTCCACGCGCCGTGCATATAGGGACCCGAGCTACGTATGAAATCAATTCGTAACATACTTCGTCAAGTCAAGGAAACAATATCCGAGACTACCCGTAGCGCAACCGCATGGTACGATGCAAACTACTATGGCGGGGTGGCCGACATTCCGGACCAGAAGGATGAAGAGAAGGTGGTAAACTATGTAATGTCTATCTGGCGGGAGTCCTACGATTGGAGAAAGGTGTCTTTTGGTGGGCGCATGCGGTATTGGGACCCCTACGATTGGTTCAGGCTGGCGCGTCGTCTTGAGGAAGGGATGCATTGGGACGTGTGGGGTCGAAGGAATGAGGGAGATGGGGATAAGTGGAAGCAGGAGCTTCAGGACCCGGAGATTGAGGACCAGATACGCCTGAAGAAGTCTCATTTAACGTCTAACTGGCATGACATTGACGTGATGCCCAATATCCGGGGCATACAGGACGTGCTCAACCAGGAACGTCAGCGGACCAAGTGGGGGGATTCCGTTATTCAAGGTGTACAACGGGGCCTTACTGAGGGTATGGCTACGTGGTTTAGTTTCCTTGACCGAACCCGTTATCCGGACGGGGTGGCGAAGGAACTTCTGCTCGATAACGAAAGTCTGTTCCCGACGCCGTTTGCCACTTCGCTGGAAAAGCTCGGCGGATGCTGGTATCTCGGTATTACCACCTTGGTGCCCGAACAGCAGATTTTCCAGATGTATCCAAAGCTCCACCGGACGGAGGAGCGAATACGTTTTGATACTATGTCTGCTGATATTGCAAAGTCTGCACGGCTCTCGCTTGATCTTGAACAGACCGCCACTAAGAGCTTTACTCATACCAAAATGACACCGATGATAACGGTGCTCATGGATGACCCTAAAATAGACAAACCCTCGGTAGATCAGGAAGAGATTGCGCTTGAGCACCATGCGACTTCGGAGGGTGTGCCTATAAAAGTGTATCCGGACCAGAACCATAAGGCGCACATCGAGGCGCACCTTAAGTTCATTACTGAGATGGGCAAGGAGATAGAGGCGGCGACGAAGATTCGTCAGCAAGGTCCTGCCCAGATGCAACCGGAAGGACAAGGCGCTCCAACCGGGGATGCAGGGCAGGGCCAACCGCCACAGCCTCAGGAAGAGCAGGGCCAAGAGCAACCCCAACCCGAGGAGGAACAGAGTCCTCAGCCTCAACCACAAGGTGAGCAACCTCAGCCGGGGCAGAGCGGTATTGAATTCCCTGGTACCAAGCCTGAGGACATACAGCGCATGACCGCCATGGCGGAGCTTATGGTGTACCACATAAAGGAGCACGCGGAAAAAATAAAGTCGGATGCGGCGGTAGGCATCAATCCGAATGAAAATCCGAGATATCCTGCCGGTCGTAAGATTGTCATAGCTGGCGGTATCGTACTCGAGGACGAACCGATCAAAGATGTGGAAGATTGGCGCGATTTGGTCCATATCTGGTACTATGAAAAGATACCTTACTCCTTCTGGGGGCGCGGCGTACCTGAGGTGCTCTTCAACACCAATAAGGGTCTGGACACCATGCTCAGCCGGGACGCTGACATGGCGATTTCGGCAGGAATGCAGAAGGCATATTTCAATGAGGAGGACAAGGAGAATCTCGACGAAGCGGCCTATGACAATGACCCGCTCAAGCCGATATTCACCAAGCAACCCCCGGTGTTCCGTGGCGCTCTGGTTCCAAACACCAACATGGCAATTTACGGCCATCTGAAGGCGAATGCGGCCAAACAGCTCGGGGTCAATGAAACCTCGTTCGGACAGTCGCCGGGGGCCAATACATCCGCGGAGATGGTTAAGACTCTTCAGGCCCAGAATCAGGTAATGCTCACCGGGGAGCCTAATCAGCGTCTTTCCGACACCCTTGAAGGCGTGATCAAGACCCGTATCCGGTTCTGGAAAGAACATTATACGGAACCCCGTATATTCTTCCAGAACGGGATTCCCAAAGCCATTAACGTTTCGGAGATGGTGTCCAAATTCCAGATTCAGGGACCGGACGGTAAGCCCCAGATGAAGGATGTACCGGAGTTCATGGTTTCGGTCCGAGCCAATTCCAACTTCCCACAGCGGTTTGAATATAAGCTCCAGTTCTTAATGAATTTGGCCCGTACCCCGTCACCGGACGGTTCACCCTATGTGCCGCGTGAAGCTTTGCTTGACGTACTTGCTGAGTTTGACCCGAGACTTGGGCGTGAGGGTGAGTATTATCAGATGGCGGAAGCCCTTAAGATGGGGTTGGAGAAGATGGCCGACATGCAGAAGAAACAGGCCGCTGATATCAAGACTAAAAAGACGCTCATGGGCGCGGTCAGGAAGCGCGGTATCCGGGAACTCATGGGTGAGGGCGTCACGTCACAACAGCCCGAGGGTGGCACAGAACCGGACAGTAGTTTACCTGAAAATCCACATATTAATTCATCTCACCAATAGAAAGGAAGGACTACATGGCGAACAAGGACAAGGACAAAGCCCCGGAAGAATTGACCCCGGAACAGGAAGCGGCGAAGTTGATGGATGTCGTCCGTGCCGGGACCAAGCCGAAAAAGGCTAATGCGGGAAAACCAGCCCTCAAAGCCGGACCTGACACGATCGTTGTCATGCGTGCACCGTTTTATAAGCTGCTCCAAGCCATGGTCCAAAATCAGATTGGTCAGGCGCATATGGGGCAGGCTGCAATCTCCAAGCTCCAGGCGTTGCTCAATCTGGACACGCATGCAGAAGCCCAGAAGGAATGGGAAAAGATTCGCGCCATCCTTTAAGGAGGTGTCATGAAGGTTCGAATGCAACATCTGGGGCGTAAATTAAAGCCTAATAAGCCATCAATGGAAATTCGGCGCGAGGAATTTCCTGAAATCAATTTGACTGACGATCACATGGCCGGTATGGAAAGTCTCCAGCGTGGCCATAAGGTGGCTCTCATGTTCACCGGGGAAGTCAAGGGAACGCGTGCCCATGACACCGAGTACGGCAAGGGTCTCTCCGTGGACTTCAAGCTCACTCATGGTCACATCGAGGCGGGTAAAAAAGAGAAACCCGCTCTTTCCATGCACGATGCAAAGACGCGTGCCATTCATGCGTCGAAAGGAGACCATGCCTGAGGAAAAGAAGGCTGATCAAATCAAGGTCAGCATGATTGACCGTATATCGGATTTGGTTACCAAGAATCCGCAGTCGCTCTTTCGGTTTGAACTTGCTAACCACGACGCGTTTGTGGCCAAGATTCTTACCGTGGGTAAGGACTGGCTTGAGGTCCACCCACACAAACGGGCGATCCTCAGTGTGAACGTTGCCCACATCCTTTCCTTCAGGGACGTGACCGGGGACTCCGGTTTCCATTGGAGGGATTGGACCGAGGGCCGGGAAGAAAAGAATATAGTACAAACTTAAGGAGGGCAAAATGCCCAAAAAAGTACACGATGCCTTGGCCAAAGTCGCAGCCAAGTACATGAAGAAGGGCAGGCTTAAAGGGGCCGGGAAAAATAGTTCTGCCAGCGCCAAGAAGAAGGCCAAAAATGCTTTTATCTATGGTACCATGGCCAACATGAAGAAACGCGGGGAGATTGACTGATGGAGGTTTACATCAAAAAGGGAGTAACGCGGGTTGACCCAAGGCGTCCTGAGACCCACCCCGGTTATAAGGATGCGGTCAAGTATGGGAGGGAAAACCTGCCACACATGAGGTTCGAAAATGGTGCGGAACGCCGGGACTATATGAAGGCGGTTGCGGCCAATCCTAATAATGTGGCTGGAATCCCGGCCTTTTACCCGCCTCTCCATATGGCTCCGATGGCCGTGCCTCAGATGGCGCTCGTACCCGAGGACCTGAAAGCACGGTTGGCCATCTGGGACAGTCTTAACGTGGATGGAGAACTTTTTTGTACGACATGTGATAGCTTGACCGCATTCGCATTCACACCAAACCAGACGTTTTGTAAGAAATGCGGGAAACAATACACATTCAGGAGGAGGGCTTTTGCATCATGAACATTGTAATCGTACACGGTTACGCGCACAGGTTTAACACAGCCGGGGTCATGGAGTCTGCCCCGGTGTACAAAGAAGTCAAATTTCATGAGGAAGAAGAAGCATACGTGCTTGATGGACCATGGCTCCAACGTACCCCGGTAAGCATGGACCTCTCAGGAGGGGACTACTCCGAAATCATGGCCACGGTCAGCCGTTTCGCGTCCATATTTCAGGACGGGACCAAGCGGATTCCGGAATCGATGAAGAAGTCCGCTCAGCCGCAAAACGAAGTTGTGACAAGGTGAGGCGTACTAACGCCCATATTCATTCATTTATACAAGGAAAGGAGTCATACTAATGGCTCTTCCGACGATCGACCCGAACACAGGTAAAGCAGTACCAGGCACAGGTAGTGGCAATGAAGACGGTGGAGTTTTCAGGCCGAAGGCACCAGCCCCGGTCGAATCTGCGGCACCAGCCGTGGAAGAAGAGGAAAACGAAAACAACACCAACAATGACGCAGAAGGTGAAAAAGGTGGCGAAGGTAAAGATAACCTCGAAAACGTAGGCGGTGAAGGCGACGATTCCGAGGTTGTGGACCTCAAAATCGAAAGTATCGTCAAAACCAAGGATGGGTATACGTGGAAGGTGGACCCCACGGACCCGAAATCCATGGTCTACAAGGGAAAGTCACTCGACGAGCTTTTCCGCAACGCGGCGGCGAACATCCAGGTAAAGGACAAGTACATCCAGAAACTTGAAGCAAACAGACCAAGACTTCATGCGCGGTCCAATGCTCAAAATCTGGGGGAAGGCGAAGTGGCGGAACAGATTGAGTTTCCGCAGTTTGGCGCGGTCTTGATTGCCGAGGCACAACGTGTAGGCATCACGGACGTGAACATGCTTTCCTTTGGTGACGCCGAATGGGATAAGTATGCGGAAGAGAACGGTGATCGTGCGGCCAGAAGGATGGAAGATCGGGTTACCCAGGTGAAGCGTGATGCCAAGTCCACGTTTGACAAGGAGAATGCCGTCGCCCTCAATAACTTCGCCTTACAGACGGAGACTGAGCAGGTGCAGGGACTTCTTGACAAGGCGGGGATTGCGGCTGATGACCCTGAGTTTGACTACGATGCCATCCTTTCCGGAGTTTTCAATGACCCCACAAGCTCGTTCCCGAACAAGATTCTCAAGAACGGGCGTATTGTTGCCGCTGCAGCACAGGTCATTAATAGCCTTGCTGTTCAGCGGGCACGTGCAGAGGGGAAATCGAAGACCGAGGAGGATATCGCAGCCGCACGCGAGAACAAGACAAAGAACATCAAGAACAGGGGGGTTCCTGCAGGTGGTCCGGGCGGTAAGAAAGCCGGAAAACAGCAACCCGCTGCCAAAACGATGGATGAAGCTTTACGGAGAGCCAAAGCAGAGTTTCTCCGAACATAATTAGGAAAGGAACAAAGACATGCCAGGTTCAGGTGGTCTCGACACCGCATTCCTTAACAACGTGACGAGGGCGCATTTCATCCCCACGGTTCAGAACATCCTGTACAATCAGTCTCCGCTGTGGAACCGACTGTTTGTTTCGGGACGCGTTCAGACCTTCGTTGGGACAGCTCTTCAGTGGGATGTGATCATCAGGAAGCACGCGGCGGTCGGACGGTTCACGGGTTACGACGTGTTCTCCAACCAGCCGATCAACCCAACGGTTCAAGCGACGCTTTCGGAAGCATCGTATTACGCGGCGCTTGCAATCTCCGGGACGGAAAAACGCAAGAATTCAGGCTCGATGGAGAAGCTCCTCGATATCCTGAAGGTCCAGAACGAAAACGCGACAGACACGCTCAAGGACGTGATGTACGCCGATGCTTACTCCAACGGTTCACCCGTTGGCGGCAAGCAGGGGCTTTACGGTCTTGAAGTCGCGGTGGACGATGGAACTGCGTCAGGCATAGCCACGTACGCCAACATCGACCGCACGGTTGCGGCCAATGCGTCGTGGAGGGCCAACGTTGACTCGACAGCTCATCCTGCGGCAAATCTCAAGGACCCGACGAGCACGGATTACCTGCCCTCGCTCATGAGGACGGGTTACACCAACGCCACACACGCTCACGGCCCGGACCTCATCCTCACGACCAAGACGATCTACAACATTTACCAGGACATCGCGGGGATCAACACCTTCCGCTTTGACCAGGAAGTTGCAGACCTCGGCTTTGGCGGCGTGAAGTTCCAGAACGTCACAATGGCGTTTGACGACTTCTGCCCGGCCCATTTCCTTTACGAGCTGAATCTCGGGGATTGGGACGTGTGGGTGTTTGCCGGGGCCAATTTTGACATGCCGGAAGAGGGTTGGATGCGCCCGCCGAATCAGGATGCATTCATCACTCAGATCATTTGGTCAGGTCAGATGAGGCTTAACAGCCCATGGCATCAGATGAAGTTCACACAGATCGGGACCTGAAAAAAGGTTCGCACAATTAACATGTAAAACGAAATAAGGACATCGCATAATGCCTAGCTCAGATGCTCAGAATTACGTGGGCGCAGGTGTACCGGAACTCATCAGCGAGGGCTTTGATTTGTTCATCAAAGTCTTCAATGAGACCGGAGCGGCGCTGACCAAAGGACAGGTGGTTAAGGTCAGTTTCGCGAACAGCACAAGCGGGATGTATCCGCAAGCGGTTCAGCCGGGGACGAACTCTGCTGTAATCCACATGATGGGTGTGGTTGCCAACAGCAAGCTCGGTTCGTCTTCGATCGCGAACCTTGCATGGGGCCTCGTGCAGATTCAGGGGTACTGCCCCGAGATCGCAACGGCTGGCACGGTTTCGACCGTTGACCACCAGCTTGTCACAACCAATACATCCTACAATGCGACATCTTCCGGTGCAACAACCGAAACGACAGCCGGATTTGCCGCAGCCAAGAGCATCGTTACGGGTGCCGGGTTTGTGTCGGGATGGATTTACGGTCGGTTCATTGCAATGACGTAAGAGGAGACCGGGGGTGCCCGGCGGCGCTTTTGTGGCTTGAGAGGGCCACACGCTTACTCCTGAGCGGATGTGGGGCGCTTTCAAGGGCACCTTCTTTTATTCATTTTTAAAAAAAAGGGAAAACAAATGAAACGGTGGACTAAAGTTCTGACAGCACTGGTGGTGGTGGCCGTATTTGTGGCAATCGCGTTCAGCGTGTTTGATATTCAGATTGCAAGGGCAAATACCCCATACTATTACACGATCAAGATCGCAACGCGAATTGTCGGAACCTCGACGTGGAGAGGGCATGACCAGTTTACAAATGCAACGACGCTTCTCGATACGGTCTCTGTTCCGGGAACGCTTTCCACTGACCTTGTATTTGTCAGTTGGACGGGGCTGAAGAGTACGCAGACAATTACACTTGCGAATTTCAGTCAGCCGCCCAGGGCCTATGGCTTGACCGATAAGATAGTCGTTCAGAAGTTTGACACGCTTGCCTGTGATACGGCGTACAATTATCTCATCATCAGATAACCGGGGAGGGCAACCATGAAACGTGCCATCTTTTTGGTTGTCCTCCTTACACTCTCTGCCCAAGCGTTTTCACAGGCGCAGAGTGTGTTTACGGAGGACTATTACAACCATTACAAGCGGTACCGGGGCAACGCAGCTTATACCGATACGGTGAACAAGACATCTGCTTTTGTTGTTGGGGTCGTTGTAGGGAACCTCAGGGCAAATCAGGTCATCACGATTCGCAACGGGGCGGATACGGTGGCCGTTTTGACCCAGGGCGCAAGTGCTTCGTCAGGTCCGTATTTCGTTCCGTTGGACGTGATCTGCAGTACGAATCTTACGTTTTGTACGGCGGCAATATCTGATGCGACCATTGTGTGGCGTACGTGGAAATGACACGGAGGTAGCATGAGAAGGTTGTTTATTCTATTAATATTAGCAATCCCATTTACCGTTTCGGCGCAGAGACCTAATGTGGGCAGGGCCTCTCCGCCGACAGTTGTAGTTTTTAAGAGTACAAGCGCTCCGACGTGGACACCCGCCGATACTTTGACCGGAGGCGCTCTTCCCATTGTTTGGCTTGACCCGGACGATACTGCAACAATCTACACAAAGGACCATGGGGCGGAGGCACTTGTTCTGGCAAGTGACACCTCGGCGTATCTCTCAAAGATTACAAGCAAGGGGTCGCGTGCTGGTGTCTATGTCAATTCCAACCCCAACCAGTATCCTTACTGGACGCGGCACATGAAGGGCGGTCGCGGAGCCCGGCGTTTCTCGGAATCTCCTGGAAAGATGTATGAGGTGTGGGGTCCGACGAAACTCATTTGGGGAGAATTGGCACCAAAGGCATGGACGTACATCATTGTTTCCAGTGTCGTTGCAACATCGGGTGGATATGGTACCTACGAGGCAGCCGACGCAATCGACGGGTACTCGCAGATTCAGGAGACATCGACAACCGCAACGTCGATTTACAATAACAATAATGTGTTTTATTCGGTCACACATGCCGCGCTGGACACGAACTTTCATGTGACGGTACTCCGGAAAACCGGGCCACACACTCTCGGGGTTATGACACGGTTTTTAGATGGTGTGATTGACGGGACAGTGGGGAGTATGGCAGAGAATGTACAGGTTTCGACTATCCGACACGTCACCGCCGGGTTTGCCCAAACTCTCGAAGGAATCGAGGGAGACCTTATTATCTACGATGTGGGACTTTCTGACGCCGACATTATAAATAAGGTTGTACCAAATTTGAAGACAAAATACGGTACGCCATAAGGTGAAGAAAGGACGCTATGCCTGATCTCAGCGGGAAGATTACTTATTCAGACCTCATTGACGATATTCGTGGAAGTTCCCCTTATGAGGCCGACATAACGGGGTGGAGCGACGATAAACTCAAAATGGCCATCCTCCGGGCGGAAGAACGAATTTGTCAATTAGCCAAAGTGGAAGACCAGTGGGTACTCTGGATGAAAACTGGATTTTCCATGTTCAGCGTTGTTGAAAATCCATATATCATCGGTGCAAGTGCGGCCTCACCCATCGTACTTCAGACCAAGACCCCGCATGGCCTTATTCAGGGAGACACGATACGTACCCTTCGTGTGGCCGGGGTTCCTCAGGCCAATGGTCAATTTCAGGTGCAGAATGTAGCTGCTCCTGATAAATTTTCGATTTACAATTTTGAAATCCTGACCGGGGCTACTAACGCCAATCCGGTCTCCATCAGTGACGTTGGCCATCCTTTCAAAACCGGGGATACGGTAACGATTGCCAATGTGCTTGGTAATCTTGCGGCTAATGGGACTTTCTTGATCACGGTGACTGATCAAGACCATTATACAATCCCGGTTGCCGGGAACGGTACCTATACAGGTGGAGGGACTGCAACCCGCGTTACGGACGGTACGGGTAGTGTGTATCTTGGGCCGAGTGGTAATTATTACCGCTCCACCGAAATACCGGACCACTTTAAAGATTTTAAAGTGGGAAGGATGCTTGTTAACAATTTTCTGCAGGAGTTCAGTTATGTGGACCCTGCTAATCTTGTTGATGCACAGGTACGGGACAACATTTTCCTGCTTGGTCAGTCGGCTACTTACATTTCCCCGGTCCGAGGCAACATCACCAGCCGGGACATGCAACGCCAATTCCTGGTTTACCCATCCCCGGTGGTGGACACGTTTTTGTTGGGTTATGGTACCATCCAACTTAATTCCCGGACGTACGCGTTTGACAATCTCGGGGCCAGCATCCATCTAACCGTGAAATGGCATCAGGCAATAAGGAAGTTTGTGGAGTGCGAGATCGCTGGAACGCTCAAGCACCCGAAGGAAGCTATCTTGGCCGATCGAGAATTCAGGTCGCTTATAGCCGATGAAAGGCGCAACCGTCAGATACACCCCAAAATGAGGATAACCTACGAATGAGTACCGTGCAGGTACAAATGGGCAGACTTGCTCAACTTATTGACCCTAAGACGGTGGCCGGGGTGGACATCACATCCGCTAACGTAGGGTCCGTGGATGGGGCGAGGTTCAGTAAGAGTCGATTGCTTGACATTTACAATCAGGCAAGAATTATACTTTCCAACGTCATACAGCAGAAACTGGACCCCGTTTACCGTCGTGAGGCTGTTGCTAACAATATCTTAACGGTATCTAGCCTTACGTTCTCCGGTGGTGTTGCTACCAAACCAGCCGGGTATGTGAGTACGTTTCTTCTGAGGTCGGCTGCAGGTCAGATCATTACTGTTCTTCCATTTGCACTTGCATATGCTACCCGTCACAGGGACGGGATAAACAATCCACTCGTTTACGAAAAGGGAACGACGCTCGCTTCGGAAAACGGAAATACGTACATCCCGAATGCCAGCACTTACATCATTGATTATTTCGGGGTGTCGTATTTTACTTTGACTGACATAACGGGTGGTACGGTCCCCGAGACCTTCAACCAGATATGGGAACCCGTTCTTCTTGAACTTGCCCAGAGAATATCACTGGAACAGGGCCTCACTGATATTAATGCACTTGCCGATTCCTTGGTCGGCGGGGGGAGGCAACAATAATGGCACTTTCCAACCGCTGGAACGCCATACAAGCTTTTAATCACGTATCGGCACAGTTCGGGGAGATGGACCCTGTGGCTTATGCGCAGAGGTTTGAAATGGTAAATCTTGCGCAGTATTCG